>NZ_QKTF01000006.1:0-235875 GCF_003234745.1 Curtobacterium sp. MCLR17_039 | reverse complement strand
GTGCGTACTCGACGATCCTCGTCCGTGAACACGCTCGGTGCGATTGGCACGCGTGCATCGGTACGATGGGTCCAGGCCAAACCGGAGGAGTCGCGCGTGCGGAGCGCCATCTACGCCTTCGACGGCATCACGATGTTCCACCTCTCGGTCCCGCAGATGGTGTTCGACGAGGTCACCCGGCTCGGGCTCGGTGGGCTCGGGGGCGGGGGTCTCGGCCTCCTGCTCCGTGCTCGGAGCGGCCTCGGGCTCCTCGGCGTCGGCAGCGGCGGCGTTCGCGTCGTCGGCGCCGGAGTCGGACGAGTCCGAACCGCCGTCGGACGAGCCGGAGCCGTCACCGATCTTCACGAGGGCGGTGCCGACCTCGACGGTCTCGTCCTCCTGCACCAGGATCTCCTCGACGACGCCGGCGATCGGCGACGGGATCTCGGTGTCGACCTTGTCGGTCGAGACCTCGAGCAGCGGCTCGTCGACCTCGACCCGGTCACCGACGTTCTTCAGCCATCGGGTCACCGTGCCCTCGGTGACGCTCTCGCCGAGCGCCGGGAGGTTGACGGATTCGCTCATCGGGTGGACTCCTCTTCGCGGGGGATTGCAGTGGTTGTTGGTGTCATTGTCACAGTGCGGTGACCGGTGCCGGTCACAGCGCGTGCAGCGGCTTGCCCGCGAGGTGCAGGAACGCCTCGCCGAGGGCTTCGTTCTGGGTCGGGTGACCGTGCACCAGGGGAGCGATGTCCTCCGGGTAGGCCTCCCAGTTCACGGCGAGCTGGGCTTCGCCGATGAGCTCGCCGACGCGGGCACCGATCATGCTGACCCCGACGACGGGGCCGTCCACGACGCGCACGACCTTGACGGAGCCGGAGGTCCCGATGATGTGGCTCTTGCCGTTGCCGGCCAGGTTGTACTCGTACGAGTCGACCTTGTCGGCGCCGTACTGCTCTTCGGCCTTGGCCTGCGAGAGCCCGACCGACGCGACCTCGGGGTCGGAGTAGGTGATCTTCGGGATGTTCTTGTCCTCGATGACCACCGGGTTGAGGCCGGCGATCTCCTCGGCGACGAAGATGCCCTGCTGGAAGCCGCGGTGCGCGAGCTGCAGGCCGGGGACGATGTCGCCGACGGCGTAGACGTTCGGGATGTTCGTGGCGAGACGCTCGTTCGTGGTGACGAACCCGCGGTCCATCGCCACGCCGACCTCGTCGTAGCCGACGTTCTGCGTGACGGGGCCACGGCCGACGGCGACGAGCAGGACGTCACCGTCGAAGGTCTTGCCGTCCTCCAGCGTGACGACGACGCCGTTCTCGTGCTGCTCGACGCCCTGGAACCGGACACCGAGCGAGAACTCGATGCCGCGCTTGCGGAACGCGCGCTCGAGCTGCTTCGACATCGACTCGTCCTCGGCGGGGACCAGGTGCGGCAGCCCCTCGACGATGGTGACCTCGGCGCCGAAGGACTTCCAGACGCTGGCGAACTCGACGCCGATGACGCCGCCGCCCAGGATGACGACCTTGTTCGGGACGTAGTCCATGCGGAGTGCGGTCTCGGAGGTGATCACGCGGCCGCCGATCTCGAGCCCGGGCAGGGACTTCGAGTAGGAGCCGGTCGCGAGCACGATGTTCTTGCCGGTGACGGTCTGGTCGCCGACCTGCACGGTGTTCTGCGAGGTCAGACGCCCCCAGCCCTCGACCACGGTGATGCCGCGGGCCTTGATCAGGCCCTGCAGGCCCTTGTACTTGGAGTTGATGACGCCCTGCTGGTAGTCGATCACCTTGGGCACGTCGACACCGGCGAACTCCGCGATCACGCCGTACTTCTCGGCGTCACGCGTGCCGTCGGCGATCTCGGCGGCGTGCAGCAGCGCCTTGGTCGGGATGCAGCCGCGGTGCAGGCACGTCCCTCCGAGCTTGTCGCCCTCGATGAGCGCGACGCTCATGCCGAGTTCGGCGGCCCGGAGCGCAGCGGCGTACCCACCACTCCCGCCACCGAGGACAACGACGTCGTAAGTCTGTTCCGTCACCTGGTGCAACTCCCTCGTGCGTGTCGGGCCGATCGGGCCCTACGTGGACACCGCGGAGGGCGGCGTCCGACGGTCGGACCGCGTGGTTCCGGTCCCGTCCCGTGCAGTACCGGTGGGAGGCGCGTCGGTGCGCCGTTCCCACCGGTACCAAACCTACTACTCGGACTGGAGGTCTTCTGCGAGAGCGATGAGCGTCCGGACCATCACGCCCGTCGCACCCTTGCCCAACCAGGCGTACCCGCCGCCCTTGTTCTCCGACGGACCCGCGATGTCGAGGTGCGCCCAGGGGACACCCTCGCCGGCGAAGCGCTCGAGGAACTTGCCCGCGAGCAGCATGCCGCCGGCCGGGTTGCCGACCGTGGCGTTGACGATGTCGGCGACGTCGCTGGACAGCCGGGCCTCGAGCTCCTCGGGCAGCGGCATCGGCCAGATCGGCTCCGAGACGCCCTCGGCGACGGCACGGACCTTCGCGACGAGGTCGTCGCTGCCCATCAGGCCGGTGGTGCGGTCGCCGAGCGCGACGACCTGGGCGCCGGTCAGCGTGGCGACGTCGACGAGCGCGTCGGGCTGTTCGAGCGACGCGGCGGCCATCCCGTCGCCCAGCACCAGGCGGCCCTCGGCGTCGGTGTTCGTGACCTCGACCGTGGTGCCGTTCTTCAGCATCAGGACGTCGCCCGGGCGGGTCGCGGTGCCGGAGGGCATGTTCTCGGCGAGGGCGAGCCACGCGGTCACGCGCACGTCGAGTCCCAGGCGGGCGGCGGCGACGGTCGCGGCGAGCACCGTGGCGGCACCGGTCATGTCGGTCTTCATGCCGAGCATGGACGCCGCGGGCTTGAGCGAGAGGCCGCCCGAGTCGAAGGTGATGCCCTTGCCCACGAGGGCGAGGTGCTTCGTGGCGGACTCGGGTGCGTACCGGACGACGACCAGGCGCGGGGGACGGGCCGAACCGCGGCCGACACCGAGGATGCCGCCGAAGCCCTGCTCCTCGAGCGCCTGCTCGTCGAGGACCTCGACGGTGAGCGGCAGGTCCGAGGCGAACCCGGTCGCGACGTCGGCGACGTCCTGCGGCCCGAGGTCGCCCGCGGCGGTGTTCACGAGGTCGCGCACGAGCGACGCGGCGTCGGCGACGATCGCGGGGCGCACGGCGGCGTCGGCGGCGACGTCGGCTGGCGCGACGACCTCGATGCGCTGGTCACCGCGGGCCGGGGCCTTGGTGCCGGTGCCCTTGTGCCGGGTGAAGGCGTACGCGCCGAGCGCCGCGCCCTCGAGGGCGGCGTCGACGAGCTCGGCCGAGTCGGTGGGCAGGGCGAGCGTGATCGAGTCGACGCGGGGGAGCTGTCGCACGGCGCTGCCGGCCGCTGCGCGGATCGCCGCGGCACCCGTGGCGGAGCCGAGCCCGATCAGCGCGACCGACTTCGCCCCGACGCCGGTGGCGGGCAGGCGGACGAGCTGGTCCTTCGCGCCGGTCACCCCGATCGCGGCGAGGTCGAGGCCGGCAAGGGCGTCGAGCGTGCCCAGGGCGGTGGGAGCGAGCACGGCGGTGCTGTCGGCCTCGCCGGACGAGCCCGGGCGGACCCCGACGACGAGCACGTCGGCGGTGGTGGTCTCGGGGGGTGAACTGGTGGTGGAGAGCGTCGGTCGGACCATGCTCCAACCCTACCGAGGGCCTGTTCGCTGTCGGCGTGGTCATCACGCACCGGGGACGTCGGAGGCCCCGCCTAGCATGGGGACGGTGAACCACCCCGAGGAGCTCTACACGTTCGACGCGGACGCCCCGACCGTGCCAGCAGGGTTGCACCTGATCGCCGGGCTGACCGGTTTCGCCGATGCCGGATCGGCCGTCGCGCAGGTGACGAACTCGATCCTCGAGGACCTCGACACCGAGCTCGTCGCCGAATTCGACCCCGACGTGCTGCTCGACTGGCGGGCCCGTCGGCCGGTCATCACCTTCGAGCACGACCACATCAGCGCCGTCGAGCCTCCCCGTCTGGCCCTGCACCTGGTGCGCGACGAGATCGGCCAGCCGTTCCTGTTCCTGTCGGGCTACGAGCCGGACTTCCAGTGGAACCGCTTCGTCCGGGCCGTCACCGGGCTCGCCGCCGACCTGCAGGTGGCCGACACCACGTGGGTGCAGTCCATCCCGATGCCGGTCCCGCACACCCGTCCGATCAGCCTCACCGTCTCCGGCACCCGGGCCGACCTCGTCGAGCAGATGAGCGTCTGGAAGCCCGAGACCCAGGCGCCGGCGAACGTCCTGCACCTGGTCGAGCACCGCCTCGCCGAGACGGGCGCGCAGGTCACGGGGCTCGTGCTGCTCGTGCCCCACTACCTGTCCGACACCGAGTTCCCCGACGCCGCCGTCGCGGCGCTGTCCGGCATCGCCGCCGCGACCGGGCTCATCTTCCCGACCGACGCCCTGCGCGAGTCGGGTCGCGAGTTCCTGACCCGCGTCGAGGAGCAGGTGGCCGGCAACCCCGAGCTCCAGCGCCTGGTCTCCGTGCTCGAGGAGCGGCACGACACGTACATGGAGGGCAACCCCGTTGCATCGCCGCTGACCGGCGTCGACGGCGAGGTGCCGACCGCGGACGCGATCGCGGCCGAGCTCGAGCGCTTCCTGGCCGACCGGCGCACCCAGGGCGACGCGACCGACTGACCGTCGCGGGATCCGGACGTCCCGACAGGACGGCCTGGAGGCCCGTGGTGGCCCCGCACCGCGCCTCCAGGCCGTCCTCCGGTCGCCGGCACGACGTGACGCACCTCGACGACGCTCGTCGCGTATCGACGCGGGGACGCGTCGGTAGCCTGGTCCGGTGAACTCCCGTCGTGCCTTCCTGATCTGGGGCGTCGCGGTCCTCGCGTACGTCCTCGCCGTGGTGCAGCGGTCCTCGCTCGGGGTCTCCGGTGTCGATGCGCAGGACCGGTTCGCCGTCTCCGCCGCCGTCCTGTCGACCCTCGCCGTCGTGCAGATCGCCGTCTACGCGGGGCTGCAGATCCCGGTGGGGATCGCCCTCGACCGCGTCGGCCCCCGCCGGCTGGTGCTCCTCGGCGCCGCGCTGCTGGTCGTCGGACAGGCGATCGTCGCCGTGTCCCCGTCGATCGGTCCGGCCATCGCGGGGCGGGTGCTCGTCGGCGCCGGTGACGCGATGACCTTCATCTCCGTGATCCGCCTGGTGCCGATGTGGTTCAGCGGCCGGATCCTGCCGCAGATCTCGCAGTGGACCGGCAACCTCGGGCAGATCGGCCAGATCCTGTCGGCGTTCCCGTTCGCGGTGCTCCTGCACACGGTGGGCTGGACCCCGGCGTTCGGCGTCGCGGCCGCGGCCAGTGCCGTCGGTCTCGTGCTCGCCGCGGTCTTCGTGCGGAACGGTCCCGTGCCGGTGCGGACGGACACGATCCCGCTGCCGCACTCGTGGGGTGCCGCGTTCAGCACGTTCGGGCACGCGCTCCGCCGCCCGGGCACGCAGCTCGGGTTCTGGTCGCACTACGTCACGCAGTCGTCGGGCACGGTGTTCTCGCTGCTGTGGGGTGTCCCGATGCTCCGGGGGCTCGGGTACTCCCCGGGTGAGGCGGCGGGGTTCCTCACGATCATCGTGGTCGTCGGGTTCGTCGCCGGCCCGGTGCTCGGTGTGCTCTGCGCACGGTTCCCGATGCGCCGGTCGAACCTGGTGCTCGGCGTGGTCGTCCTGCTCGCGGTGCTCTGGACGGCGATCCTGCTCTGGCCCGGGCACCCGCCGACGTGGTTGCTCGTGCTCCTCGTCGTCGCGATGGGGATCGGCGGGCCCGGTTCCCTCATCGGCTTCGACTTCGCCCGGACCTTCAACCCGGTCGGCTCGCTCGGCTCGGCGAACGGCGTGGTGAACGTCGGCGGGTTCCTGGCGGCCTTCGTGATGATGTACCTGATCGGCGTCGTGCTCGACGCGGCGGCGCGGGCCACCGGCACCACGGTGTTCGCCTGGGAGAACTTCCGGATCGCCCTCACGGTGCAGTACGTCGTGGTCGGTTTCGGCGTCGGGATGCTCCTGCACGCCCGCCGTCGGACCCGCCGCGTGCTGCACTCGGAAGAGGGAATACGCGTCGGTCCACTCTGGGTTGCACTCGTTGCACGCCTGCGGAAGCGGCACGTGCAATAATGATCACGGACCCGTTCGGGACCCCTGTCTGTCGGAGCACTTCGGTGCGCCGGTGAACTCGGGGGACTTGACATGGGTCCTAGTGCTGCCCGGAACGGTAGGACTCGTACGACGCGGGGGACTGCGGCGCGGGACCTGGGCGGCGAGGGAGGCCACGACCCCACGAACGTGGCACGACGAGAGAGGTGATCGCATGGCTGCCCGGAGCACGACGATCGATCCCACGAAGGACACCGAGCCCGAGGGCGCTGTGGCAGAGGACGCCACGGACACCGAGGGCACCGCAGCGCCGAAGAAGCGCGCCACGAAGGCCCCCGCCAAGAAGGCGCCCGCCAAGAAGGCGGCGCCCAAGGCGAAGAAGACCGACGCCGTCGACGAGGCGATCGCCTCCGACGAGCCCGTCGAGGAGCCGACCGACGAGGCCGACGACACCGACGACAAGACGGCCAAGCCGGACGCCGCTGCCGCGGTCGCCGCCGGTGCGCTCGTCATCTCGCAGACCGACGACGACGAGGCGCCGGTCTACTCGACGACCATCACGGGTGCCACCGCCGACCCGGTGAAGGACTACCTGAAGCAGATCGGCAAGGTCGCCCTGCTCAACGCCGAGCAGGAGGTCGAGCTCGCGATGCGCATCGAGGCCGGCCTGTTCGCCGAGGACAAGCTGCAGCACGCGACGGGGCTCTCGAAGCCCGCCGAGCGCGAACTGCGCTGGGTCGCCCGTGACGGTCAGCGTGCGAAGTCGCACCTGCTCGGCGCGAACCTCCGCCTGGTCGTCTCGCTCGCGAAGCGCTACACCGGTCGTGGCATGCAGTTCCTGGACCTCATCCAGGAGGGCAACCTGGGCCTGATCCGTGCGGTCGAGAAGTTCGACTACACCAAGGGCTTCAAGTTCTCGACCTACGCGACGTGGTGGATCCGTCAGGCCATCACCCGTGCCATGGCCGACCAGGCCCGCACCATCCGCATCCCGGTGCACATGGTCGAGGTCATCAACAAGCTCGCCCGCGTGCAGCGGCAGATGCTGCAGGACCTCGGTCGCGAACCCACTCCGGAAGAGCTCGCGCGCGAGCTCGACATGACCCCGGAGAAGGTCGTCGAGGTCCAGAAGTACGGCCGCGAGCCGATCTCGCTGCACACGCCCCTGGGCGAGGACGGCGACTCGGAGTTCGGTGACCTCATCGAGGACACCGAGGCGGTCGTGCCGGCCGACGCGGTGGGCTTCACGATGCTGCAGAAGCAGCTCGAGAGCCTGCTCGATTCCCTGTCCGAGCGCGAGGCGGGCGTCATCCGCATGCGCTTCGGCCTCGGTGACGGCCAGCCGAAGACCCTCGACCAGATCGGTGACACGTTCGGCGTGACGCGTGAGCGCATCCGTCAGATCGAGTCCAAGACGATGGCGAAGCTCCGCCACCCGTCGCGGTCGCAGTCGCTGCGCGACTACCTCGAGTAAGCCGGCATGCGCTTCTTCATCCCGATCCTGATCGGGCGGATCCTCCGTGCCCTCGCCCGTGCGAGGGGCGGCGGGTCCGCCTACCCCGGGTACATCGTCCTGAAGCTCGTGCCGGACTTCTTGCAGCACGTGACGAAGCAGTTCCCGAACGGCGTCGTCTTCGTGCTCGGGTCGAACGGCAAGTCGACGACGACGCACATGATCTCCGACATCGTCCGGGCGCACGGGCTGCGGGTCTTCACGAACCCGTCCGGCGCGAACCTGCCACAGGGCATCGCGTCGGCCCTGCTGTCCGAGGTCTCGCTGACCGGCCGGCTCAAGGCCGACATCGGCATCCTCGAGGTCGACGAGGCCTTCGCGGTCGAGCTCGCCGGCATCCTGTCGCCCTCGACGGTGACCATGCTCAACGTGCAGGTCGACCAGCTGTACCGGTTCTTCGAGACCGAGCGCGTGGCGACGATGATGCTCGACACCGCCGCACTGTCGACGGCGAACGTCATCACGAACCACGACGACCAGTTCCTCGACGGCTACTCCGGCGCCCCCGGGCAGCGCGTCCTGCGGTTCGGTGCGAGCGACGAGGTCATCGCCGCTGCACCGAACGGTCTGCAGAACGCCGACTCGTTCGACGCCGGTGACCGTGCCCAGCACACCGCCGACGCCGAGGTCGTGGCCCACACGGGCGACGGCGCGACGATCCGCTTCGACGGTGCCGAGATCCCGGTCCGGCTGCCCGCCCGCGGCCTGCACTACGCGGTCGACGCCGCTGCGGCCACCGCGACGGCCAGTGCGGCCCTCGGCGTTCAGTTCCGTGCCGACGCCGTGACCAAGGCCTTCGGCACGATGAAGCCCGCGTACGGCCGCGGAGAGCGTCTGCCCATCGCGGGCGAGTCCGCCGAGTTCACGATGTTCAAGAACGCCGCGAGCCTGCAGCTCAACCTCGACGCCCTGCCGGACCAGCCCGAACAGGTCCTCATGGCGATCGACGAGGGCACGCCCGACATCTCCTGGATCTACGACATCGACTTCTCGAAGCTCGACCACGTGGACGTCGTCTCCGGTGACAAGGCGTGGCAGATCGCGATCGCGCTCGAGCACGCCGGTGTCCGCATCGGCCGGGTCGAGCCCGACGTCGAAGCAGCCATCAAGCACATGGAGCAGCTCGGCTCGACGACCCGCGGGACGAAGAACTTCATCGTCAACTACGAGATCATGATGATCGCCCGCAAGGCCCTGGGCCACCCGGACATGGAGAAGACCGCATGACGGCCGACCGGCTGACCATCCTGCACGTCTACCCCCGGCAGATGGGCGTCTCGGGCGACCGTGGCAACGTCGCGGCCCTGGTCCGCCGTGCGTCCGCCGCGGGCATCGAGACACAGGTCGTCGAGTACGCGCCCGGTGACGAGCTCCCGACCGCGGCGGACGTCGTCGTGATCGGCAACGGACCGCTCAGCGCGATGCGTTCCCTGGGCGACGACGTCACCCGCATCGGCGGCGCGCTCCGTGCGTTCGCGACCGAGGGTGTACCGGTCATCGCGGTCGGCGGTGGGCTCGACCTGGCGACGAACGAGGTCGTGCCGACCGAGGGTGCGCCGGTCGCCGGGTTCGGTGTGTTCGACGCCCGTGCCGTCCGCGGTGCCGAGCGGCGCGTGAACTACTTCGTCCTCGAGACCCGGTACCCGCTGCTCCCCGGAGCACCGAAGCGTCTCGCCGGCTTCGAGGACCACGCCACCACGATCGAGCTCGCGCCCGGGGTCAGCCCGTTCGCCGACGTCGTGTCCGGTGGTGGCAACCAGGCGGGAGCCCCGGTCGAGGGTGCGATCGTCGGCACGTCGTTCGGCACGCACACGCAGGGCCCGATCCTGCCACTCAACCCGCAGCTGACCGACGGCGTCCTCGCCGCGGCCACCGCACGGCTGGGCCGGGAGTACGCGCCGGAGGCGGAGCAGACGGCGACCATCGACCGCTACGCACGTGAAGCGCGCGCCACGGTCGACCGCTACGTCGACAAGGCGTTCAAGCGCATCGCCTGATGCACGAAGCAGAAGGCCGGGTCCCGACGGGGCCCGGCCTTCTGCATGCGCACGGATGGCAACAGTTGCCAAGAGCGTCCACTCGGATTCAACATCTGACATGTTGGAGGTCGACAAAGGAGACTCCCATGCACCACAACAAACTCGTCCTCGCCCTGGTCGGTGGACTCATCGTGACCCTGACCACTGCCGGCACGGTCGCCCAGACGGCTCCGGCTGAGGCGGCGACGACGCGGATCAGCTCCGCCTGCAGTTCGGTGCCGACGACCACGACCGAGTCCGACGGCGTCCCGGGGACGATCTTCTACAAGCGGCTGCAGTGCCTCGGCAGCATGGAAGGGTACGCAGGGCCGATCGACGGCGTCATGGGGCCGAACTCCTGGTTGGGGGTGTGCCGTCAGCTCGCCAAGGGTGGGTACTACCAGGGGTCGGTCGCGTTCGGCTCGGAGACCCCGGCGGTCATCGCTGCGCTGCAACGCTGGGCCGCCGCCCACGGCAGGTACAGCGGGCCGATCGACGGCATCTGGGGCCCGAACAGCTACCGCGGGGTGGCCTGGTCACTGAACCGCGAGTTCTGAACCGGGCTGCAGACAGACAGGAGGCGCGGTGCCAGCTGGCACCGCGCCTCCTGTCCGTGTGTCGGTCGCGACTACTTCGACTCGTAGAGTCGGCTGCTCTCGTCGTGCCACTCGATGGCGGTCGCCGCGAGCTTGTCCTTGAACTCGGCGCCGTGGTGGGCGCAGAAGTAGAGCTCGCCGCTCGACATGGTGGCTCGGATGTAGGCCTGCGCCCCGCAGCTGTCGCAACGGTCGGCGGCGGTCAGCTGGTGGTTGCTGACTTCGTCGATGGAGGGGTCCTGCACGGTCTGGGTCATTGCTGTGCTCCTCACGGATCGCAGGTGGTGCCGGGTGGTTGCACCATTTCAACACGTGATGCCTGAGAGCGACGCATTGTCGGGCCCTGTTTCGCTCAGCGCGGATCGCTTGGCCCCAGTGCGAGTGTCCACACGGTGCTGTCGGTGCCGCTCGGTAAACTCCGACGGTGAGCTCCGACTACTCCGCACGCCATCTCTCCGTCCTCGAAGGGCTCGAGGCGGTCCGGAAGCGGCCGGGCATGTACATCGGCTCGACGGACTCCCGGGGCCTCATGCACTGCCTGTGGGAGATCATCGACAACTCGGTCGACGAAGCCCTCGCTGGGCACGGTGACGAAATCGGTGTCGTGCTGCACGCCGACGGCTCGGTCGAGGTCCGCGACACCGCCCGGGGCATCCCCGTCGACGTCGAACCGAAGACCGGCCTCACCGGGGTCGAGGTCGTGTTCACCAAGCTGCACGCCGGCGGCAAGTTCGGCTCGGGGTCGTACGCGGCCTCGGGTGGCCTGCACGGCGTCGGCGCCTCGGTCGTGAACGCGCTGTCGGAGCGCCTCGACGTCGAGGTCGACCGGGGCGGCAAGACCTACGCCATGTCGTTCCACCGCGGCGAGCCGGGCACCTTCGACGACAGCAAGGGCATCGGCCCGGACGCTCCGTTCGCGCCCTTCACCTCGGGCAGCGAGCTGCGTGTGGTGGGCAAGGTCAAGAAGGGTGTCACCGGCTCCCGGATCCGCTACTGGGCGGACCGCCAGATCTTCACCGCCGACGCCCGGTTCAGCACCGACGACCTGGTCACCCGTGCACGGCAGACCGCGTTCCTCGTGCCCGGGCTCGGCATCACCATCACCGACGAGCGCGCGGCGTCGATCGACGCCGCTGCCGCCCGGGCCGAGGCGACGGGCACCACCGTGGCCGCCGGGCCGTTGGTCGAGCGCTTCCGGTACGAGGGCGGGATCGGCGAGTTCGTCGAGCACCTCGCCGTCGACAGCCCCCTCACCGACGTCTGGCGCGTGCAGGGGACCGGCACCTTCACCGAGACCGTGCCGATGCTCGACGACAAGGGCCACATGGTCTCCACCTCGGTCGAGCGCGAGTGCGAGGTCGACCTGGCGCTCCGCTGGGGCAGTGGCTACGAGACCGTGTTCCGCAGCTTCGTCAACATCATCGCGACGCCGAAGGGCGGCACCCACCAGGCCGGGTTCGAGTCGGGCGTCGTCAAGGCCGTTCGTGCCCAGGTCGAGGCGAACGCCCGCAAGCTCAAGGTCGGGCAGGACAAGCTCGACAAGGACGACGTCCTCGCCGGCATGACCGCCGTGCTGACCGTGCGGTTGCCCGAGCCGCAGTTCGAGGGGCAGACGAAGGAGATCCTCGGCACCCCGGCGGTCCGGAAGATCGTCGACCAGGTCGTGTCGAAGCGCATCACCGAGATCCTCACCTCGACGCAGCGCACCGAGAAGGCACAGTCGGCCGCCCTGCTCGAGAAGGTCGTGTCCGAGATGAAGACCCGCATCTCGGCGCGGGCCCACAAGGAGACGCAGCGCCGTAAGAACGCGCTCGAGAACTCCTCGCTGCCGACGAAGCTCGCCGACTGCCGCTCGCAGGAGACCGAGGGCACGGAGCTCTTCATCGTCGAGGGTGACTCGGCGCTGGGCACCGCGAAGCTCGCCCGCAACAGTGAGTACCAGGCGCTGCTGCCGATCCGCGGCAAGATCCTCAACGTGCAGAAGGCGTCCGTGTCGGACATGCTCTCGAACGTCGAGTGCGCGTCGATCATCCAGGTCATCGGCGCCGGTTCGGGCCGCACGTTCGACATCGACCAGGCCCGCTACGGCAAGATCATCATCATGTCCGACGCCGACGTCGACGGTGCCCACATCCGCACGCTGCTGCTGACGCTGTTCTTCCGGTACATGCGGCCGATGATCGAGCAGGGCCGGGTCTTCGCCGCCGTGCCGCCGCTGCACCGGGTCGTCGTGGTGAACCGCGGCAAGCCGAACGACACGCTCTACACGTACTCCGAACAGGAGCTCCAGACGGTGCTGAAGAAGCTCGAGAAGACGGGCAAGAAGTACCAGGAGCCGATCCAGCGGTACAAGGGCCTCGGCGAGATGGACGCCGACCAGCTGGCGGAGACCACGATGGACCGTGCGCACCGCACCCTGCGCCGGGTGAACGTGACCCATGCCGAGGGTGCCGCGAAGGTGTTCGAGCTGCTCATGGGCAACGACGTCGCGCCGCGCAAGGAGTTCATCCTGGCCGGCGAGGGCCTGGACCGCGACCGCATCGACGCGTAGCGCGCCTTCACGCTCGGGCCGCGCAGCGGCCTGGCGTGCAGCGGCCTGGCGTGCTCACGCGCTGGGCGACAGTCCACGCGGCCGTCGGTCGGTGAGCTGTCGCTCAGCGCGAAACCGCGCCGCGTCCGCGACACGGTGACGGCGGACGGGAGGCCCGTGGCGGCGCCGCCCCGCGCCTCCCGGCCGTGCGCCCTGCGTTCTCACGCGCTGGGCGACACCTCACGGGGCTCCCAGGCCGTGAGATGTCGCCAGGCGCGAAACGAGGCGGACGCCAGCGCCCGCCTACGCCTCGCCGGCGGTGCCGTCGAGCGTCGCGGCGCTGCCACCGATCGAGCCGATGACCGCCTCGAGCGGGGCGCCGGACCCGTCACGCTTCGACAGCCAGTCGGGCAGGGTCCGTGCGGCGCCGTCCGTGCCGACGGCGTGTGGCGGCGCGATGCCCGCCCATCCCACCGTGAGCCCGTCCTCGCCCTTCAGGAACGCGTGCGCCCGGACACCCTGGGTGGCACGGCCCTTCGCCGGGAACTCCGACAGCGCGGAGACCTTGGCGCGACCGGCGTCGGTGCCGGGCAGCGCGGTCGAGGTGGTGGACACCGTGGCGACCACGGCGTCGTCGGAGCGTGCGACCGATCCGAACCAGATCACCGAGGCGCCGTCGGCGAGAGCCATGCCGGCGACACCACCGGCGGGCAGCCCCTGCGCGCGGACGACGGACGCCGGGAACCGCAGCAGTTGCGCGTTCGAGCTGATGAACACCAGGTCGTCGGACTCGGGCGCCTGCGCGGCACCGACGACGTGGTCGCCGGGCTTCAGGCCGATCGCGACGAACTCCGGCTTGTCGGGCCACGCACCCGCCACGACGCGCTTCACCACGCCGTGCGCGGTGCCGATCGCCAGCGAGTCCGACGACGCACCGGACAGGTCGACGATCGCCACGACGGTCTCGCCCTTGGTGAGCGCCAGGAAATCGGTGACCCGGACGCCGGCGTCGAGCCGGACCGCGGCTGGCGGCACGGCGGGGACGTCGACGGGGGAGAGCCGGAGGACCCGCCCGGTCGAGGTGATCGCGCCGATCTGCCCCCGCACGGTGCTCACCACGGCGGAGCGGACGGCGTCGTGCTTCGAGCGCTTCGGCACGCGGACGATGCCGAGCTCCGACGTCGGGATGTCGACGCGGATGAGCCGTCCGGTGGTCGAGAGGAGCACGCGGCAGGGGGAGTCGGCGATCTGCAGGGACTCCGGGTCGACCGCGGCCTTCCGACCGCCCTTCACCGGGGCGTCGGCCTCGGTGAGCAGCGTGCGGCGCGGGGTCGCGAACTTGTCGGACACCTCGGTCAGCTCGAGGGCGACCTGCGCGCGGAGCCGTTCGTCGGACGCCAGCAGTTCTTCGAGGGCGGCGATGTCGGCGAGCAGCTGGTCGCGCTCGGCCTCGAGCTCCATCCGCGAGAACTTCGTCAGGCGGCGCAGGCGCAGCTCGAGGATGTACTCGGCCTGCACCTCGGACAGGTCGAAGACGTCGCGCAGGCGGTTGCGCGCTGCCTCGGAGTCATCGGAGGTGCGGATGACCTGGATGACCTCGTCGATGTCGAGGATCGCGATGAGCAGGCCCTCGACCAGGTGCAGCCGCTCCTTGCGTCGTGCCAGCCGGTACTGCGACCGGCGGGTGACGACGTCGAGCCGGTGCTGCACGTAGACGTCGAGCAGCTCGCGGAGCCCGAGGGTTCGCGGCGAACCGCCGACCAGCGCGACGTTGTTGATGCCGAAGCCGTCCTCGAGCGGGGTGTGCTTGTAGAGCTGCTCGAGCACGGCGGTGGGGTTGAAGCCGCTCTTGATGCCGATGACGAGCCGGAGCCCGTGGTTGCGGTCGGTCAGGTCGTTGACGTCGGAGATGCCGACGAGCTTCTTGGACTGGACGCCGTCCTTGATCTTCTCGATCACACGCTCGGGGCCGACCAGGTAGGGCAGCTCGGTGACGACGAGCCCGACCTTGCGCGGGGTGAGGTTCTCGACGCTCACCTTCGCGCGGGTGCGGAACGAACCACGGCCGGTGGCGTAGGCGTCGCGGACCCCGGAGAGCCCGACGATCGTGCCGCCGGACGGCAGGTCGGGGCCGGGCACGAACTCCATGAGTTCTTCGAGGGTGGCCTGCGGGTTCATGAGCAGGTGCTTCGCGGCCTCGACGACCTCGCCGAGATTGTGCGGCGCCATGTTCGTCGCCATGCCGACCGCGATGCCGGAGGCGCCGTTGACGAGCAGGTTCGGGAACGCCGCCGGCAGCACGCCCGGCTGCATGATCTGGTTGTCGTAGTTCGGGACGAAGTCGACGACGTCCTCGCCCAGGCCCTCGGTCATCGCCATCGACGGTTCGGCGAGCCGTGCCTCGGTGTACCGGGCGGCAGCGGGGCCGTCGTCGAGGGAGCCGAAGTTGCCGTGGCCGTCGACGAGCGGCACGCGCATCGTGAACGGCTGAGCCATGCGGACCAGCGCGTCGTAGATCGCGCCGTCGCCGTGCGGGTGCAGCTTGCCCATCACCTCGCCCGTGACGCGGGCACTCTTGACGTGTCCGCGGTCGGGTCGCAGCCCCATCTCGGCCATCTGGTACAGGATGCGACGCTGCACCGGCTTCAGGCCGTCGCGGGCGTCGGGCAGCGCCCGCGAGTAGATGACGGAGTACGCGTACTCGAGGAAGGAGCCCTGCATCTCCTCGGAGACGTCGACGTCCTCGATGCGCTCACCGTCGGGCAGGCCGACTACGTCCGTGCGTGCCATGGCACCTTTCTGGAGAACCGGAGTCGTCTGGGAGACTCGTGGGATGGGAACAAGCGTACCGACGGCCCCCGACGCCGTCGCGAACCTCGCCGACGTCTTCCCGAGTTGCCTCGTGGCGCTCGGCGCTGCGGACGACGCGTGGTTGCGGAACGACGGCCTGGAGGCCCGGATCACCCTCCGTCCCGCCCGCTCGGCGATCGTCGTGCTGGTCGACGGCCTCGGTTCCGCCGCGCTGGCGGCGCGCGCCGGGCACGCCCGCTGGTTGACCGGCGCGAAGGGCACCGGCACCGCGAAGAAGCTCCGGAGCGGGTTCCCGACGACGACCGCGGCCGCCCTGAGCACCCTGACCACCGGCCGGTCGCCCGGCACCCACGGCGTCGTCGGCTACAGCGGCTGGAACCCGGACACCGGTGCCGTGATGAACCTGCTGGGCGGCTGGGACACCGAGGTCCCTGCGGACTGGTTCCTGACCCGGACCCTGTTCACCCGGGCCGCGGAGCTCGGACTCGATCCCGTCGTCGTCGGGCCGGACCGGTACCGCTCGTCCGGGATGACCGCGAACGTGCTCGGAGGCGCCCGGTACGTGTCGGCGGACACGATTGCCCAGCGCGTCGACGCCGCACTGGCCGAGACCACCGGCGGCCGCTCGCTCGTCTACCTGTACGTGCCGGAGCTCGACTCGATCGGGCACAAGTACGGATGGCAGTCCGACCGGTGGACGGCGGCCCTCGAGCTGCTCGACGGCGAACTCGCCCGCCTCGACGCCCGCAGCGCCGACGACGTGGGGGTCCTGGTGACGGCGGACCACGGTGTGCTCGACGTGCCGGACCACGCGAACATCGCCATCGACCCGCTGCTGCTCACCGACGTGGTCGGCGTCGCGGGTGACCCGCGCTGCCGCCAGCTCACCGTCGCACCGGGCACCGACGTGCGCGCCCTCGTCGGCGCGTTCCGGGCCCGCTACGGCAAGAAGGCGTACATCGCCAGCCGTGCCGAGGCGATCGAGGCCGGGTGGTTCGGGCACGTGTCCGACCAGGTGGTGCCGCGCATCGGCGACGTGCTCCTCGTGGCGCGCGGCTCGTGGGCGTTCAACGACGACCGTGCCCTGCGCGAGGACGAGACGCCGAAGCGCATGATCGGCCAGCACGGTGCCATGACCGACGAGGAGACGATCGTGCCGCTCCGACTCGCCGGCGCGTTCGCCCACTAGGACGTCGGCGCCGACGGTCGGTGCACGTGCTGATGATCAGGCGGGGTCGTCGTCCGGACGGGTGCCGAAGACGATCTCGTCCCAGCTCGGCATCGAGCGACGGTTGCGCTTCTTGCGTTCGCCACGGCTCTCGGACTCCGGCGCCGAGGCCGGACGGACGTCGGAGGACTGCGGTGCCGTGTCGTGCGCGCCGCCGTCCTCGAAGCCCTGCAGCGGGATGTCGACGACGCTGATGGAGGTCCCGCGGGCGGGCTCGTCGCGCTGTTCGCCGAAGGACGCTGCTTCGCGTTCCCCGCGGCGACGGCGGAGCGCCTCGAGCAGGTCCGCGGTCTCGTTGCCGGGAGCACGTTCTTCCACGGCGGCCTGGCCGATGCGGGGCAGCGGTGCACGGAGCGGCGCGTGCTGGGACGGCTCGGGCTCGGCGGCCGGCTGCTCCGGCTCGTCGACGCGGAACGCGCCGGAGTCGAAGCGGGTGCCGTCGTCGTCCTGCTGCTCGAACTCGACCGCACGCAGGCGCGGGGCGATGCCCTCGTCGTCCGTGTGCGAGAGCCGGTGAGCGTCACCGTTGTCCGGCGCGAGGGTCGAGGTCTTCGGGTCGAAGTGCCACTGGGCGTCGTGCTCGACCTCGCCCGCGGTGTAGCGGACGCGGACCTGCCACCCGCTCTCCGGGTGCTTCCACGAGCCCCAGGTGATCGCGGTGGCCTCGCCGGCTTCGAGCTTCGCGGTGATCGCGGGGCCGAAGGTGTCGGGGGACTCGTCGTCGACCGGGGTGACCGGCACGCGGTGCGAGGCGTCGAGGATGAAGGCGCGCTCGGCGAGGACCGGCCCCTCGAAGCGACGGACGTACTCGACGTCGACGTCGAGCGCGGCGGCCACGTCGGCGGCGTCGGCGCCGCCACGGATGCGTGCCTGGACGTCCTTGGGGGAGACCCGCTTCTGCGGACCGGCGTCGGGGTTCGCCTGGCGCACCTGGCCTGCGAGCGACGACGTGACGGGCAACCGGAACTCGGTGCCGCCGTCGGTCGCCAGGAGGAGTGCGCCGGACTCGACTCCGATGACTCTCACGTCTTGCATGGTTCCGCCTTCCCAGCGTCGCGTACGGTCCTGCTGTCGTACCCCGTGAGTATGCAGGGACGACGGGCGGTTTCCGGGGAGGCGCACGGGCGTGCCGCGGACATCCGCGCCGCCGATCCCGGGCACGCGGCACTCCGGCAACGGGTGTCGGGAATGTCCGGTTCCGGTCGTGGGTTGCACCGCCAGCACGACCCGCCGCAGCACTCGGTTTGCGCTCTGGCGGGGCGTGGTGCAAACTGTCGCCGCCGATCACCCGGCGACGACCTCTCGATACGAGAAATGGATGGGCATGGCCACCGATTACGACGCCCCCCGGAAGACCGACGACAACTCCGACTCGGAGTCGATCGAGGCCCTCAAGGAGCGCGTTCCCGACAAGATGTCGGGGGTCGTCGACGATGATTCCGACAACCCCGGCAGTTTCGAACTCGCCGGGCAGGACCTCAGCGACGTCGACCTCGACGTCGTGGTGCTGCCCCCGCAGGTCGACGAGTTCACCTGCGTCGAGTGCTTCCTCGTGAAGCACCGCTCCCAGCTCGACCACGAGTCGAAGCTCGGACCGGTCTGCGCGGAGTGCGCGTCGCTCTAGCGAACACAGCCGCGTCGTCCTCGACGCAACGATCAGCGAAGGCCCCGCATCCTCCAGGGATGCGGGGCCTTCGTCGTGTGCTGCGAGGCGGGGCCGAGCCGCGCCTCCAGGCCGTGGACCGTGGTCCGTGGTCCGTCAGGACCGCAGCGCCTCGACGACCTTGCCCGGGTGCCGGACGCTCACCAGCCAGTAGGGCGTGGGGTCCGCGTCGTCGCGCACCTCGACCTTGACGACCCCCCGGACGTAGCCGCGGAAGAGCGTCCACGCGCGGGCGTCGAGTGCCGGCCCGCGCTGCTCGGTGGCCGCTGCGCCCTCGAACGCCTCGGTCGTGCCGACGAGCGTGCGGGGAAGGTGTGCCTTGCCCGCGCGGAACTCGGTGTCGGTGACCTCGATGGTGGGTGCGAGTGCCCACAGGAGGACCAGGACCCCGAGCTCCATCCCGATCGCCACGAGGACGCCGGCCAGGACGCTGATGGGGAGGAAGACGAGCAGGGTGGCGGGGATGACGAGCGCCGTCGCCAGGTAGAGGGCGGGCGGGGCCCAGAGTCGTTCGCGGTACAGGGTCACGGGTCCATTCGATCACGAGCGAGCGAGGTCA
Source organism: Curtobacterium sp. MCLR17_039 (assembly GCF_003234745.1). Classification (NCBI taxonomy): domain Bacteria; kingdom Bacillati; phylum Actinomycetota; class Actinomycetes; order Micrococcales; family Microbacteriaceae; genus Curtobacterium; species Curtobacterium sp. MCLR17_039. The sequence goes on along the minus strand of NZ_QKTF01000006.1, from coordinate 216,837 downwards.
CGGAACGGTCACGGCTGCACTACCCTCGTCACGTGACCGAACCAGTCGACGTCCTCTGGACCGGGGAGCACGCTCCCGGCCACGCCCACCCCGGCGACGCGGGTGCCGATCTCGTCTCCACCGAGGCCTTCGTGCTGCAGCCGGGGGAACGACACCTGGCCGCCACGGGTCTGCGCATCGCGCTGCCCGAGGGCTACGCCGCGTTCGTGGTCCCGCGGAGCGGCCTGGCGGCGAAGCACGGCATCACGATCGTGAACAGCCCCGGCACCGTCGACTCCGGCTACCGCGGGGAGATCAAGGTCGCCCTGCTCAACACCGACCAGACGGAACCGTACGAGGTGCACGTCGGCGACCGCATCGCCCAGTTGATCGTGATGCCGGTGCCGCAGGTGACCTACACCCGGGTCGACGACCTGCCGGACAGCGTCCGCGGACAGGGCGGGTTCGGCTCGTCGGGCTACGGTGACCGGAGCGACGCCGTGACCGGTGCCGCCGCAGACGCTCAGGAAGGAACGCGCGCATGAAGTTCGGCCGACGCAAGCGGGACGAGGTCGAGGTGGCGGACGCCGTCACCGACGACATCGAGGTCGCGGACACGTCCCCCGAGGTCGACATCGCGACGGATGCCGACGCGGACCTCGACGAGGTCGACGCGGTCGCCCCGACGGACAAGTCCGCTCCGGAGGACCGGGCCGAGAACGGCCCCCACGACGAGACCGAGGCGAACCTGGTCCGCCCCTACGTCGACCTGGGCGGGGTGAAGGTGCTCCCGCGCGAGGGCCTGCACCTGCGCCTCGAGGTCGAGGAGGGCTCGCAGCGCGTCGTCGCGGTCGGGCTCGACTACGACGAGTCCACGCTGCAGGTCCAGCCGTTCGCGGCGCCCCGGTCCACCGGCCTGTGGCACGAGATCCGCGCCCAGATCGCCGAGCAGATCGAGCGCCAGGGCGGTGTCGTGACCGAGGTCGACGGCCCGTTCGGCCCCGAGCTTCGCGCGTCCGTCCCGGTCGCCGTGGACGGCGACGGCGGCACCGCCGGCTCCCGTCCGGCCCGCTTCGTCGGCGTCGACGGCCCGCGCTGGTTCCTGCGCGGGGTGATCGCCGGCAAGGCCGCCGAGCAGCCCGATGACGCCAGCGAGATCGAGGAGCTGTTCCGCAGCGTCGTCGTCGTGCGCGGCACGACTCCGATGCCGCCGCGCGACCTCATCCCGCTGCACATGCCCAAGTCGACGCAGACCGCGATCTGACCGACTGACGACCAACCCCGCCTGGAGGCACGGTGCCGGACCACGACGACACCCCACGACCCGAGACGGCTGGCTCCGACCCCGCTGCACCGGCGGCCGAGCCGTCGGTGGTGCCGGCCGTGGCACCGGCGGCTGAGCCGCCGGTCGCACCGTCCTTCTCCGCGCAGTTCCGCGACGCCGTGCAGAACGCCGGCATCGCGCGCGTGGCGCCCGGTGAGGCGCCGTCCGGCCGGGCGCTGCTCGGCGCGGTCGGCGGGGTGCGCGGCCTCGCCGAGTCGGTGCTGCCCGGGTTCGCGTTCCTGGTCGTCTACGCGATCACGAAGGAGCTCGTGCCGAGCGTCGTGATCCCGGTGGCGGTCGGCCTGGTGTTCGTGGTGCTCCGGCTGCTGCAGCGGCAGTCGGTGACGATGTCGTTCGCGGGCATCCTCGGCGTCGCGGTCTCGGCCGGCCTTGCGCTCATCACCGGCCGTGCGGAGAGCAACTTCATCCCCGGGATCGTCATCAACGCCGTCTGGCTCGTCGGGCTGCTGATCACGCTGGCGATCCGCTGGCCGCTCATCGGGCTCGTCGTCGGCTTCCTGCTGCCCGCGAACGAGGACGGCTCGCACGTCGACTGGCGCGCCGACCCGGTGAAGCGCCGGGTGCTGACGGTCGCCACCTGGATCTGGGTCGGGCTGTTCGCGGTCCGTCTCGCGGTGGAGGTCCCGCTGTACCTGACGGCGCAGGTCGAACTGCTCGCCGGGCTGAAGCTCATCCTCGGCGTGCCGCTGTACGCGGCGGTGCTCTGGGTGACGTGGCTGCTGGTCCGCACCGTGTTCGTCCGACGCGACGACGTCGCCCCGGTGTAGAGTTCTCTCGACATCAAGATAGTTCTCGCAGGGCGCGCACGCGTTCTCGGGATTAGGTTTGCCTTGCTGGTGGGACGGTCCACGGCCCGCGAGGATGAGGGCAAACCGATCAGTAGGGAGGCGGCACGGTGGCTGCAGTCAATAGCTTCGGCTCGAAGGACACACTGTCGGTTGGGGGTGTCGACTACGCGATCCACCGGATCGACTCGGTTCCCGGGCACGAGAAGTTGCCCTACAGCCTGAAGGTGCTGCTCGAGAACCTCCTCCGCACCGAGGACGGCAAGAACGTCACCGAGGGACAGATCCGGGCGCTCGGTTCCTGGCGGCCCGACGCGGAGCCCGACACCGAGATCCAGTTCTCGCCGGCGCGCGTCGTCATGCAGGACTTCACGGGTGTGCCGTGCATCGTCGACCTCGCCACCATGCGCGAGGCCATGGCGGACATCGGCGGCGACCCGAACAAGATCAACCCGCTGTCCCCGGCCGAGATGGTCATCGACCACTCCGTCATCGCCGACCTGTTCGGCAGCACGGACGCCCTGCAGCGCAACACGGACCTGGAGTACGAGCGGAACGGTGAGCGCTACCAGTTCCTCCGCTGGGGCCAGACCGCGTTCGAGGACTTCAAGGTCGTCCCGCCGGGCACCGGCATCGTCCACCAGGTGAACATCGAGTACCTGGCGAAGGTCACCTACACGCGTGACTTCGACGGCGAGACCTACGCGTACCCGGACACCCTGGTCGGCACCGACTCGCACACTACGATGGTGAACGGCCTCGGCGTGCTCGGCTGGGGCGTCGGCGGCATCGAGGCCGAGGCCGCGATGCTCGGCCAGCCCGTGTCGATGCTCATCCCGAAGGTCGTCGGCTTCAAGCTCTCCGGTGAGATCCCGGCCGGCGTGACCGCGACCGACGTGGTGCTCACCATCACGCAGGAGCTCCGCAAGCACGGCGTCGTCGGCAAGTTCGTCGAGTTCTACGGCGAGGGCGTCGGCGCCGTCCCGCTCGCCAACCGCGCCACCATCGGCAACATGTCGCCCGAGTTCGGTTCGACGGCGGCGATCTTCCCGGTCGACGACGTCACGCTGGACTACCTGCGGCTGACCGGTCGCGACGAGGCGCAGATCGCGCTGGTCGAGGCGTACTCCAAGGCCCAGGGCCTGTGGCACGACGCCTCGGTCGAGCCGAACTACTCCGAGTACATGGAGCTCGACCTCTCGACGGTCGTGCCGTCCATCTCGGGCCCGAAGCGTCCGCAGGACCGCATCGAGCTCACGAACGCGAAGAGCCAGTTCGAGCTCGACCTGAACAACTACACGACGCCGTCCGAGCAGACCGACCTCGACGACGCGGTCGAGGAGACGTTCCCGGCCTCCGACCCGATCGCCGCCGGTTCGACCAACGAGGACACGGCGCTGCACGAGCACGTGCACGTGTCGAGCGCACCGTCGACCGCCTCCGCGCCGACGAAGGTCGCGATGGACGGGGCCGACCCGTTCACGATCGACCACGGTGCCGTCGCGATCGCCGCGATCACCTCGTGCACGAACACGTCGAACCCGTCGGTCATGATGGCCGCCGGCATCCTCGCCCGGAACGCCGCGAAGAAGGGCCTCACCGCGAAGCCCTGGGTGAAGACCACCCTCGCACCCGGGTCGAAGGTCGTCACCGACTACTACGAGAAGGCCGGTCTCACCACCTACCTCGAGCAGCTCGGCTTCTACACGGTCGGCTACGGCTGCACCACCTGCATCGGCAACTCGGGCCCGCTGCCCGAGGAGATCTCGCAGGCCGTGCAGGACAACGACCTCGCCGTCACCGCGGTGCTCTCGGGCAACCGCAACTTCGAGGGCCGGATCAACCCCGACGTCAAGATGAACTACCTGGCGTCCCCGCCGCTGGTCATCGCCTACGCCCTCGCCGGGTCGATGCACTTCGACTTCGACAAGGACGCCCTCGGCACCGACCAGGACGGCAACGACGTCTACCTGACCGACATCTGGCCCGACGCGGCCGAGGTGCAGCAGGTCATCGACGAGTCGATCGACACCGAGATGTTCACCCACGAGTACGGCTCCGTGTTCGAGGGCGACGACCGCTGGAAGAACCTGCCGACTCCGACCGGCGACACCTTCGAGTGGGACCAGGAGTCGACCTACGTCCGGAAGCCCCCGTACTTCGAGGGCATGACGATGCAGCCCGACGCGGTGTCGGACATCTCCGGCGCCCGGGTGCTCGCGAAGCTCGGCGACTCGGTCACGACCGACCACATCTCGCCGGCCGGTTCGATCAAGGCCGACAGCCCCGCCGGCCAGTACCTCGCCGAGCACGGCGTCGACCGCAAGGACTTCAACTCCTACGGCTCGCGTCGCGGCAACCACGAGGTCATGATCCGCGGCACGTTCGCGAACATCCGTCTGCGCAACCAGCTGCTCGACGGCGTGGAGGGCGGCTACACCCGTGACTTCACGACGCCCGACGGTGCGCAGTCGTTCATCTACGACGCCTCGCAGCACTACCAGGAGCAGGGCATCCCGCTCGTCATCTTCGGTGGCAAGGAGTACGGCTCCGGCTCGTCCCGTGACTGGGCGGCCAAGGGCACGAACCTGCTCGGGGTCCGCGCGGTCATCACCGAGAGCTTCGAGCGGATCCACCGCTCCAACCTCATCGGCATGGGCGTCGTCCCGCTGCAGTTCCCGGCGGGTGAGACGGTCGAGTCCCTCGGGCTCGACGGCACCGAGGTCGTGTCGATCTCCGGGCTGACCGAGCTGAACGAGGGCCGCACCCCGAAGACGGTGCACGTCACCGCGACGCCGAGCGAGCACTCGCCGGCCGGCAAGCAGCCGATCGAGTTCGACGCGGTCGTCCGCATCGACACCCCCGGCGAGGCCGACTACTACCGCAACGGCGGCATCCTGCAGTACGTGCTCCGCTCGCTCGTCTGAGTCCGTTGAACGACAGGAGCGTCGTAGGCACGGGTCGCTGACGCGACCACAGATCGGACCGGAGGCCCGTGGCGACACCGCCACGGGCCTCCAGTCCGTCACCTGGTAGCGGGAATAGGGTGATGGCTTGGTACCCACGAAAGGAGCGCCCGTGAGCCTGCTCGCCAGCATCACGTCGCCGCGCGACCTGAAGCGTCTCTCCGACGCGCAGATGACCGACCTCGCCGCCGAGATCCGGCGCTTCCTGGTCGCCGAGGTCGCGAAGACCGGTGGGCACCTCGGGCCGAACCTGGGCGTCGTGGAGCTGACGCTCGCGATGCACCGCGTGTTCGACTCACCGAACGACCCGTTCGTCTTCGACACCGGGCACCAGTCGTACGTGCACAAGCTCGTGACCGGCCGTCAGGACTTCTCGAAGCTGCGCGAACGCGGCGGCATCGCCGGCTACCCGCAGCGGAGCGAGTCCGAGCACGACATCGTCGAGTCCTCGCACGCGTCGTCGTCGCTGTCGTGGGCCGACGGCATCTCCCGCGCGTTCGGGCAGACCGGGCAGACCGACCGCACCGTCGTCGCGGTGGTCGGGGACGGCGCGCTCACCGGCGGCATGACGTGGGAGGCGCTCAACAACATCTCCGACGACAACGACCGTCGCCTGGTCATCGTCGTCAACGACAACGGCCGTTCGTACGCCCCGACGATCGGTGGCATGGCGCGGTTCCTGAGCTCCGTGCGCACCCGCCGCGAGTACCGGGCCCTGTACGAGGGCACGCAGGCCGTGGCGGCCCGGTTCGGCGCTCCGGGTCGTGCGGTGTACCGAGGCATGCGCGGGGGCCTGCACGGCTTCCTGTCGCGGCTGACGAACAACGAGGCGCTGTACTCGAACCTCGACATCAAGTACATCGGCCCGGTGAACGGCCACGACCAGCAGGCGATGGAAGCAGCGCTCCGGCAGGCCAAGGAGTACGGCGCTCCCGTCATCGTGCACGCGATCACCGAGAAGGGCCACGGCTTCGAGCCCGCCCTGCGCGACCAGGCCGACCAGTTCCACGCCGTCGGGCACATCGACCCGGAGACGGGGGAGTCGCTCGACGCCGCATCGGGGCCGTCGTGGACGTCGGTGTTCGCGTCTTCCCTGGCCGATGCCGGCGCCTCGGATCCCCGGATCGTCGCCATCACGGCGGCGATGCTCCGGCCGACGGGGCTCCACCTGTTCCAGGAGCAGCACCCCGACCGGGTCTACGACGTCGGCATCGCCGAGCAGCACGCCGTGACGACCGCCGCGGGCCTGGCCTACGGCGGTCTCCACCCGGTCGTGGCGCTCTACGCGACCTTCCTGAACCGCGCGTTCGACCAGGTGCTGATGGACGTCGCCCTGCACCGGGCCGGCGTGACGTTCGTGCTCGACCGTGCCGGCATCACCGGCCCGGACGGCCCCTCGCACCACGGCATGTGGGACCTCGCGCTGCTGCAGGTCGTGCCGGGGATCCGGATCGCCGCGCCCCGCGATGCCCCGACGCTGCGCGAGGAGTTCCGCGAGGCGATCGCCGTCGACGACGCCCCCACCGTGCTGCGGTGGTCGAAGGGGCAGGTCGGACCGGACATCCCCGCGGTCCGTCGTCTCCCCGATGGTGTGGACGTCCTGCACGCCGCCGCGGACGACGTCGAGGACGTGCTCTTCGTCGCCGTCGGGTCGATGGTGCCGGTGGCACTCGAGGCCGCGGCGCTGCTCGAGGCGCAGGGCATCGGCGTCACCGTCGTGGACCCGCGCTGGGTGGTGCCGATCCCGACGTCGCTGATCGAGCTGTCGCGGACGCACCGACTCGTGATCACCATCGAGGACGGCGTGCGGGTCGGCGGCGTCGGGACCCGGCTGCGGCAGGACCTGCGCGCTGCCGGGGTCGACACCGGGGTGAACGAGCTCGGGCTGCCCGACGCGTTCATCGACCACGCGACCCGGTTGCAGATCCTCGCCGACGCGGGGCTGACGGCGCAGGCCATCGCCCGCGACGTCATCGACCAGGTCGTCGGGACGAAGCTGCCGCAGGCGAAGCCCGCGCGGTCCCGCGAGTCCGCGGCGTCCGACCGCTGACCGCGCGGTCCGCTCCGTTCAGCACCGGTTCGGTCCGTTCCGTTCAGCAAAACACCGGTGTTCGCGCTCCACGCCGCGTTTTGCGGGTGTTCGGTGCGCGAACACCGGTGTTTTGCGTACTGGGCTCTAGCGGGAAGCGGGGCCGACGATCCGAGGCTCGTGGAACGTGCCGCCGAAGACTCGCTCGGACGCGCCGGAGCGGTCGAGGTAGGGGCTGATCCCACCGGCCTGGAACGGGTACCCCGCACCGAGGATGAGCCCGAGGTCGATCTCCTCGACGTGCTCGACGACCCGGTCCTCGAGCATGCGGTGCAGCTCGTCGGCCAGGGCGTCCTCGAACCGGCGCTGCATCTCGGCGGCGTCGACCGGCGTCGCGTCCTTCTTGGACGGCGCGACGAGCTTCACGGCTGCGGGGTCGTACCCGGTCACGTTGCCCTTCTTGTCCCGGGTCAGGATCGTCCCGTGCTCGGCGATCCTCTTCAGGCCGTCGCCGGGGTAGAAGCGCTCGGGCCAGGCCGCGTGGTGCGAGTCGAGCACGTGCGCGCCGACCGGCAGCCCGACGAGCTCGAGCAGCTCGAACGGTGACATCGGCAGGCCGAGTGGTGCGGCACCCTGGGCGACGGTGTCGAACGAGGTGCCCCCCTCGACGCCGCGCATCGCCTCGCCGAGCACCCGGGCGAGCACCCGGTTGACGACGAAGCCCGGCTGGTCCGCGGTGATGATCGCGGTCTTCTTCAGGGTCTTCGCGACGGCGAGTGCGGTGACGAGGGCCTCGTCCGAGGTCTTCGCCGCGCGCACCACCTCGAGCAGCGGCATGACCGCGACCGGGTTGAAGAAGTGGAAGCCGACGAGTCGCTCCGGGTTGGTGAGCACCGACGCCATCTCGTCGACGGAGAGCGACGACGTGTTCGTGGCGAGGATGGCGTCCGGCGCGATGACCTGCTCGATCTTCCGGAGGACCTCCTGCTTGACGGTCATCTCCTCGAAGACCGCCTCGATCACCCAGTCGGCGTCGGCGAAGGCGTCGTAGGACACCGACCCGCTGACGAGTGCCGTGATGCGGTTCGCGTCGTCGGGGGAGATCCGGCCCTTGTCGAGCAGCTTCGCGACCTCGCCGCGGATCCGCTCGACGCCGGCGTCCACACGGGACTGGTCGACGTCGGTGATGACGACGGGGACGCCCAGGCGTCGGGCGAACAGCAGCGCGAACTGCGACGCCATCAGCCCGGCGCCGAGGACGCCGACCTTCGTGATCTTCTTCGCGTCGACGCCCTCGGGAGCGCCGACGGGCTTCTTCGCACGCTTCTGCACGAGGTCGAAGGCGTACATCGACGCGGCGAACTGGTCGCCCGAGATGAGGTCGGCGAGGGCCTCGTCCTCGTCGGCGAAGCGTTCGTCGAGCGAACCCGACTTGGCGGCGGCGACGAGGTCGAGCGCCCGGAACGGCGACTTCGGCACGGTGCCGATCTTCGACGCGACCTGTCCGCGAGCGACCTTGACGACGGTGCCCCATGCGGCCTTCTCGAGCATGCCCGGCTCGTTCTTCCGCACCACCTTGGTCGTTCCGGTGATGACGCCGTCCGCCCACGCCACGGCCGAGGGCAGGAACGTGACGGACGGGACGAGCACGTCACCGATGCCGATCTCGACCGCGGCCGGACCGTCCATCAGGCGGTTGTTCTTGAGCGGGTTCTCGACGATGACGCGGAGGGCGCGCTCCGGCCCGATCAGGCGGGGGAGCAGCGTCGCGCCGCCCCAGCCGGGGATGATGCCGAGGAACACCTCGGGGAGCCCGATGCCCTGCGCCGCGGACGAGAACGCCCGGTAGGTGCAGTGCAGGGCGATCTCGAGCCCACCGCCGAGCGCCAGGGTGTTCACGAACGCGAACGACGGCACCCCGAGGTCGGCGAACTTCTTGAGCGTGGCGTGCCCGAGGGCGGCCAGGTCGTGGGCGGCCTCGCGCGACGGGACCGCCGCTGCCTGGGACAGGTCGGCCCCGGCGGCGAAGCAGTACTCCTTGCCGGTGATGGCGACGCCCTGGATCGTGCCGGCGGCGGCCTCGGTCTTCAGGGTGTCGAGCACGCCGGCGAGCTCACGGAGCGTGCGGGGCCCGAGGGTGTTCGGCCGCTTGTAGTCCTTGCCGTTGTCGAGCGTGATGAGCGCCAGCGTGCCACCCGAGGGCATCGTGACGTGCTTGACGAACGAGTGCGTGACGACCTCGTCCTCGCTGAGTTCGGCCAGTCGGTCGTTGTCGACGATGGTCATGGTCACGCCCCCTTCCGAGCCGAACGCTCGGCCGACTTGCTGTGGTTCGGGTTCTCCCAGATGACGGTGCCGCCCTGGCCGAGCCCGATGCACATCGTGGTGATGCCGTACTTGACGTCCGGTCGCTCGGCGAACTGTGCGGCGAGCTGGTTCATCAGCCGGACGCCACTCGACGCGAGCGGGTGGCCGACGGCGATCGCGCCGCCCCAGGCGTTCACGTTCGGGGAGTCCTGGGCGATGCCGTAGTTGTCGAGGAACGCGAGCACCTGGACGGCGAACGCCTCGTTGATCTCGAACAGGCCGATGTCGTCGATCGACAGGCCGGCCTTCGACAGGGCCTTGTCGGTCGCGGGGACCGGGCCGACGCCCATGACCTCGGGCTCGACGCCGGCGAAGGCGAACGAGACCATGCGCATCTTCGTCGACAGTCCGTGCTGCTTCGCGCCGTCCTCGGACGCGAGCAGGCTCATGGTGGCGCCGTCGTTCAGACCGGCGGCGTTGCCGGCGGTGACCCGTCCGTGGGGCCGGAACGGCGTCTTCAACGCGGCCAGCGCCTCCAGGGTCGTCCCCGGCCGCGGCGGCTCGTCGGTGCTGACGACGTCCCAGCCGTCGCCCTTGTTGACCTCGACCGGGATCACGTCCGGCTGGAGCTTGCCGTTCGCCCAGGCGGCGGCGTAGCGCTGCTGGGACTGGACGGCGTAGGCGTCCGTGCGGTCCTTCGTGATCGCGGGGAAGCGGTCGTGCAGGCGCTCGGCGGTGGCGCCCATGACGAGGGCGTCGCTCGAGACCATGCGCTCCGCGACGAAGCGCGGGTTCGGGTCGGCGTTGAAGCCCATCGGGTGCCGGCCCATGTGCTCGACACCACCGGCGATCGCGATGTCGGCGGCGCCGAAGGCGATGGCACCCGCGAGCGTCGTGACGCTCGTCATGGCACCGGCGCACATGCGGTCGATCGCGTAGCCGGGCACCGACTTCGGCAGACCCGCGAGCATGCCGACCGTGCGGCCGAGCGTCAGCCCCTGGTCACCCTGCTGCGTGGTCGCCGCGACGGCGACGTCGTCCACGGCTGCGGTGTCGAAGGCGTTCCGGTCGAGCAGTCCGCGCATCGCGTGCACCGCGAGGTCGTCGGACCGGGTCTTCCAGAACACCCCCTTCTCGCCGGCTCGTCCGAACGGTGTGCGAACGCCGTCCACGAACACGACGTCTGATGCCTTTGGCAATCCGGGCCTCCCAGATCCTCATCGATCGGGCCGGAACGCAGGTCGCTCCGGCCTGGCCGGGCCTCGCCCGGCGACCCTCCCGACGCTATGCCCCCAGCCTGGGCGGCCGCATGCCGGTTGGGCAGTTCCTACGACTCGTCGTCGTCCGTCGCCGCGGGCCGCTGTGCAGCAGCGACAAAGGCCGACGCGATGATCGACGCGAGTTCCTCGACCTGCCACGGACGGGCATCGTGCTCGGCGAGGGCGGCGCCGACCAGCTCGGTCGACGGCGGCGACGGCGGGGCCCACGACACGAGCCGGAGCGTCTCCGGCGTGAGCAGGTTCTCGAGCGGGATGTCGAGCTCCTCGGCACGCTTCGTGACCGCGGCGCGCGCGGCCTTGTACCGGCGGTCGGCGGCCGGGTTGCGGTCCGCCCAGGCGCGGGGCGGGGGCAGGGTGGCCTCGCCGGCACCGCGGAGACGGGGGAGGTCCTCGGTGGTGCGGCCTTCCTCGACGGCGGCCCACCAGCGGTCGAGCTCGGAACGGCTGGCGCGGCCCGTGAAGGTCTTCAGCGCACCGAGTTCGGCGCGGGACTCGGGTGCGGCGGCCGCGGCGGCGACGATCGCCGAGTCGGGGATCGTGCGTCCGGGGGCGATGTCCGCCTGTCGGGCGTACTCGTCGCGGGCGAGCCAGAGCGACCGGGCGATCGCCAGTGCTCGAGCACCACGGAGCGCGTGCATGCCGGACAGCCGACGCCAGGGCTCGGCACGAGCGGGCTTCGGCGCGCGGTGCAGGACCGCGTCGAACTCCTCCTGGGCGATCCGGGTCTTGCCGGCCTCGTCGAGCTTCTCGGCGAGGGCGTCGCGGAGGTCGGGCAGCAGCTCGACGTCGAGCGACGCGTAGACGAGCCACGACTGCGGCAGGGGACGGGTCGACCAGTCGGCGGCCGAGTGCGCCTTCGCCAGGGTGATGCCGAGCAGCTGCTCGACGACGGCTCCGAGGCCGACACGGGGGAACCCGGCGATGCGGGCGCCGAGTTCGGTGTCGAAGATGCGCGTCGGGACGAGGCCGACCTCCTGCAGGCACGGCAGGTCCTGCGAGGCGGCGTGGAACAGCCACTCCTCGTCGACGATGGCGGCCTGCAGCTCCGAGAAGTCGCCGATCGGGATCGGGTCGAACAGGAACGCACCGGCACCGCGGCGGAACACCTGGATCAGGTACGCGCGTTGCGAGTAACGGTAGCCGCTGGCGCGCTCGGCGTCGACCGCGACGGGGCCGTGGCCGGCGGCGATGGCGGCGACCGCCTCGAGGTAGTCCTCGCGCGTGTCGATCACCTTGACGGCGTCGTGCGATGCCTCGAAGGCGGGGCTGGCGGCGGCGGCCGGAGCGGCCGAGCCAGCAGCGGCAGCCGGAGCAGTCGAGCCGGCAGCCGTGGCTGCGGACGCAGCCGGGCCGGTCGATCCAGCGGCGTCCTGGGGAGCGGGGTCGGTCACTTGGCGAGCCTCCTCGGGGCCAGCAGGGTCACGCCGTCCGATGCGGGCGGCAGACCGGCGAGCATGGCGACGATGTCCTGCCAGGCCCGGACGTGTGCGGTGAGGTCGTCGCCGCGTGGTGTCCACGACGCGCGGAGTTCCAGCTGGGCGCCGTCGCCCTGTGCGGCGAGGTCGCCGTACCCGCGCGAGATGATCTTGGTGGCCGTGCCGGAGGCGTGGTCGTACGTCGCACCGTGCGACTCGAGCGCGTCGACGAGCCAGCTCCAGGTCACGTCGGCGACGAACTCGTCGACGCCGATCTCCGGCTCGAGCGGTGCCTGGGCGAACGAGACGACGCGGAACGCGCCGCCCCAGCCCTCGGGTTCTTCCGGGTCGTACAGGGCGATGAACCGGCCGGTGCCCAGGTCCGACTCGACGCCGTGCGCGGTGCCGGACACGTCCGCCGCCAGGGCGATCGAGAACGGTGCGATCCGGGTCGGCGAGGGGATCTCGGTGACGGTGGTCTCGGCACGGCCGCTGCCGCCGGACACGAACGCGCGGAGCCGCGCGAAGGCGTCGGGCTCTCGGGTTTCGGACACACATGCAGACTAGGCTCCGGGCCATGTCCCGATCCGCGCGACCCGCCGAGGACGTCGTCCAGGAGACCGCTCGATCGGCCGGGTTCATCGCACTCGGCGCCGGTCTGGCAGCTGCCGCGGTGGGGACGGCCGTCATCGGTGGCTTCGTCGCCGCCGTCGCCCGCGCCGTGGTCACCCCCGACCGCAAGCGCAACGAGCGCGTCCCGATCCACGCCGTCGACCCCGTCCGGAAGACCGTCACGATCGAGCGCACGGCCGACACCGAGCTGCAGGGCCGCTACTCGCTCTGGTTCGGCGGCGGCACCGGCCACATGCGCGTCGGCGAGGTCCTCGGCACGACCGACACCACCGTCACGCGCCGCATCATCGCGATCGACGCCGGCGACCCCACCGCCGCCCGTCGCGGTCGCTGGGGTGGCTGGTTCTACCTGACCCCCGGCGAACTCGACGTGCCCGTCGAGGACGTCGACATCCCCACCCCGAACGGCCCCGCTCCCGCGTGGGTCGTCCGCGCCGACGACCCGGCAGCGCCCTGGGCGGTCCTGGTGCACGGCCGTGGCGTCACGCGTGCCGAGACGATCCGCGCCGTCCCGGTGTTCCGCGCCGCCGGGTACTCGGTGGTGCTCGCCTCGTGGCGGAACGACGGCGTCGCCCCGCCGAGCGTCGACGGCCGCTACGGCCTCGGCAGCACCGAGTGGGAGGACGTCGACTCCGTCCTCCGCTGGCTCACCGCGCAGGACGCCCAGAGCGTCGTGCTCATGGGCTGGTCGATGGGTGGCGCCGTCGTGTTGCAGACCCTGCTCCGCTCGCGCTTCGCCGGCCTGGTCGACGGGGTGGTGCTGGAGTCCCCGGTGGTCGACTGGCACGCGGTGCTGAAGTCGCAGAGCCAGCTCCTGCGTCTGCCGCGTCCGGTCCGCAAGGTCGCGCAACGCCTGCTCCGCACGCCGGTGCTGCACCGGCTCGCCGGGCTCCAGGCTCCTGTGGACCTGCGCGAGCTCGACATGGTCACGCGCTCCGACGAGCTCACGGTGCCGATCCTGCTGCTGCACAGCGACGACGACGGGTTCGTGCCGTCCTCGGCCTCGCACGACCTGGCCCGCGCACGGCCCGATCTGGTGCGGCTCGAGATCCAGACCACGGCCCGGCACACCAAGCTCTGGAACCACGACGCCGACTGGTTCGACGCCCGCATCCTCGCGTGGCTCACCGAGGTGGTCCAGCGGCGCGGGGCGGCCAGCGCGCGGTAGACGCGACCGAAGGGCGGACGGGAGGCGCGGTGCCAGCTGACACCGCGCCTCCCGTCCGTCCTTGCGTCCGTTCGGTCGCATCGTGAGCAGAAATGGTCGGGTCACCGTCCGACACCCGACCATTCCTGCTCACGAAGCGGGTGGTCCGGCAATCGCTCCGTTCGAGGCGCTTCCTGCTGCCTCGTCGGGCGGTTCGCGAGTCTGCCGGAGCTTGCCGACCAGATCGATCACTTCGTCGAGGAGCGCGGGCGGGCGCTCATCTCGTGGGCGTGCGCGTCTGCCTCGGTCTTGTAGATCTCGCCCCATGCGATGCTCGGAGGCATGACATGGACAGGCAGATCGACGTCAGGGAGACAGATCTGCACGAAGTGCGGGAAGGCGGGGAAGGTCCAGAGGTCTTCGTCTTCGAAGCGACCCCAGAGCAACAGCTCCCCGACGCCCAGCGGGTGGCCGAGCTCCTGACCGTTCAGCGGGGGATCGCAGGTGACCATCAGCGCATGGTGACCGTTCGGGAGCTCGATCGGTCGTTCCACTTCGCACCGGAAGACGGACGAGAACCGCTTGCTGTCCATGGACGAGAGAAAGAAGACTTCTTGCATGTCAGAACTCCGGATTGATGCCGCTGACGCGATCGAGCTGGATCGCGCCCTTCTCGATGCCGTTCGGGAGGGGGTCGCGCAACGTTATTTCGAGCAGGAACTGCCCCGAGTTCACGCTGTGATCGGGCTCGCTCTTCCCTGACGGTAGTCCTGCGACGTCGCGTGGTCGGCAACAGAACCAGGGTGGGACGGCGACCATGAGGCACCGGTCGCCTGAGCATCTCCGCCGTAGACACGGGAGATCTTCTGACCTTCGAAGGGCGTCGGGAACTCGTCGCCGAGCTTCTTCACCGCCGTCGGCAGATCAACCTGGTTGAGCACCCCGCCGGTCGCCGGCGACGTCGTCGCGCTGTGGAACCACGATGCCGACTGGTTCGACGCCCGGATCCTCGCGTGGCTCACCGAGGTGGTCCAGCGGCGCGGGGCGGCCAGCGCGCGGTAGACGCGACCGAAGGGCGGACGGGAGGCGCGGTGTCAGCTGGCACCGCGCCTCCCGTTTGTCGGTGGTGCCGTCTGCGACAATCGACCCATGTGGCCGTTCCGCAAGCGCCCCGAGACGGTGCCCTCGTTGCCGACGAACCCCGTGCTGCAGCAGATCGTGCAGCGGGGCGGCGACTTGTCCCAGCCGCGCGACTGGGTGCACTTCGTCTACTTCCCCGACGGTGGCTCCGCCAGGGCTGCCTCCGCGCGGATCGCCGCCGCCGGATGGAACGTCGCGGTCAAGCCGTCCGGTGTGGAGTGGTACGTCGCCGCCGATCAGCAGAACGTGCTCGTCGACGATGCCAGACTCGGCGAGGCGGTGCGGTTCTTCGAAGGGATCACCGCGGAGACCTCCGGCGCGCAGTGGGACGGCTACGAAGCGAGCATCTAGATCGTCGTTTGCTGGCCTCGCCCGAACTCCTCGAGACGGGTCGCCGGTCGGCCGGGCTGCGCCGGGCCGTGCGTCCGGTCGAAGGCCTCGCTCATCGTCGTGAGCGGCGGTCGGACCGTCACGGTCCATTCGCCGCTGTCGAACGCGTCGATCCGGACGACCAGGTTCGACTCGTCGGTCAGGTCCGAGCCGGGGAGGTACCCGAGGAACTCGCCGTCGATGAGCTGCCGCGTGCTGTCAGCGATCTCCATCGCCTCGGCATGGCTCAGGATGAGCCCGGGTTCCGCCGCCGCGTCGACGCGGCGTTCGAGTGGGAGCGCTTGGACCGGCTTGTCAGGGGACGTGACGGCGTACAGGGTCGTGAGGACCCAGATGAGCTCTGGTGAATCGAGCTCTGATGTTTCGAGCTCTGAGAAGAACTGCACCAGGTCGGGCAGCACGATGCGAGCAGCGGGGATCCGGTAGGTGACCATCCCCAGGTCGCCCGGCACTGTCGTGGTCATCCGTTCTCCTCGGTCGTCTCGGTCTGGGGCGAGAGGCCGCCCACGCTCATGGCAGCGAGGACGTCGGTCCTGCCGGGCGTGAACGCCGTGAATCCGACCCATGTGTCAGCCTGCACGATGCAGAACCCCGGCTGCTCGTCGCCGAGCGGCACGTGCAAACCCGTCGAGTCCGCGGACGTCGAAGCCCTTCTCCGCGGCCATCGTGTACTTCGTCAGGAAGGTTCGTGCCGTCGACAGCGCGCCCTGCTCGAAGATGCGCAGCCGTTCCTCGGCCAGACACCGCGATGCCACCTCGAGCGCCAGTTCGGCCCCCGGGGCGTCTGATGCGCGCAGGCGCCTGCACAGCTCCTGGACGGTGATGTGGACGAGTCCGACGGAGCGGTCGACCGCCGTGGCAGCCACGAGCGTCCGGTCCGTCGCGCGCAACACGACCGTCACGAGTTCATCGCCGTGCTCGACCTGACAGATCAGGACGAGCTCGTCTCCGAGGGCTTCGAGTGGGTCGATGAACGGTACGAGGTTCGGCTCCTGCTTCGAGTAGGACTGCCGGATGACCGCTGCGAACGAGCGTGCGGACACGTCGGAGACGAGCACTTGCGCGACCGATCCCACTGCGGCGAGGACGTCGACGACACGGTCTGGCAGGTCCACAGCCGTTCCGTTGGTGACCGCTCGGAGGTGCGTGACCGAGACGTCCGAGGGTGCGCGCGTCACCGTCGGACACCCACGGACGACGGGCTGTATCGGTACTGCATGTCACCGTCGGGCAGGGCGTCGATGTCCACCCGTGCGCGGCCCGGTTCGCTGTAGTGCCAGGACGGACCTCGGCGGTTCGACCAGCCCTCGAGCAACTCACCCGAGGCGAACCGGATGGCGATCCGCGCGCCCGTGACTGCACCGTCCGAGACGACCTTGTTGTGCAGGGCAAGGAGGTCGAGCAGGGACGATTTGTCGCCGGGATCGAGGAACGCGTGCTCCCCGTCAGAGCCGGTCAGCGCGAAGTCGGTCTCGAACCGGAGCGACGCACCGCTCGAAAAGCGGATCGTCACGTCTGGTCCGATGCTGATGAGGTCGACGGTGTCGCCGGCGATGTCCAGCGCGAAGGGTTGGCGCGGAACGCCGCTCATCCTCGATCTCCTTCCGTGCCCGTGCCCGTGCTTCCGGTCGGCGGATCGGTGCGGGCCGGGCGACCCTTCGGCCCGGAGACCTGCCAGGACTCGAACTCGGCATCGGGACCGGCGACGACGGTGTCCCCGCCGTCGAAGATCAGCGTCAGTACGCCGTTCTCGGTCGAACTCCGAACGAGCTCGGCACCGAACAGCCGCAGGACCGGGAGCAGTGAGTCCTTGCGGTCGGGATCGACGACCGCGGTGCTTCCGGACCGGTCGGTGACGGTGCACTCGGATTCGAGCTGGACGCGGTAGCCGTTGCCGAACCCCAGCTCGAGCCGGAAGTCGACGCCTATGAGGTCGAGCGTGCCCGCGCGCTCGACGGTCATCGCGCCCCCGGAAGGGTCTGCCGTGTCACTGGCCATGATCGTTCACTCGTCCTAGATCTGACGCGGAGCCGACAACGTAGGGCACACACGCGCCCGAATCCTGTCTGTCAGTCCGAGAGGCGGGCGGTCGTGCCTCGAACAGGAACTGATCAGTCCGGGGGGCATTCGGCATCGCCTCTGTAGATCACGGAAGTTCAAGACTGTCGATGGAAAAGGGGACCATCCGGACCGATTCGTTTCTCATTGAACGCTGTCGTCATTCTGCACCGACATGACACCGATCACCGACTCATCGCCCTCGCCCAGAGCGATGATCCAGTAGCCCGTTGTGGTGTCTACGGTAGCCAGCAGGACTGTCGCATCCCCCATGACCAAGAGCTGGGATACGAAGTCTTCGAGTCCGTCGATGGCTACCCCGTCGTGCCTCGCAGGTGAGTACTTCCCCGGGAACATCACTGCTGTGTCCTTGACTGACTGCGGATGCAGTGCGATGAGACGATCTCCCCGACTTGATTCGAGCTCGCGAACCATATCTGAAGCTAGGGGGATCGGTGAGGATCGAAGGTTCAGCAGAAGTCTCGTGAGAGAGATATTGCGGCGGTCTCCGGAGGCATCATGTTTGATCGCTGCGGCGAACGAGCGGTCGGAGTTGCGCAGGATCACGGCTATAACCTCGTCCGCGACAGCCGCCTGGCAGTAGATGACTTGTGTGTCCGCGAGTGGTTTCAGAGCCTCGATCAACGGAGCAAATACTGACGCGCGTCGCGGGTACGCCTTTTGAATCGTGTTTGCGAGAGACGAAGCAGGAAATATCGAAACATCGAACAGGGTGTTCCGATCAAACCGAGCAACCGCTTCGCGAATGGCTTCGGGGGCCCTCGCCGTGTTCAGTAGGCGCAACATCTCGCCAGGCTCAAGTGTCTTTACCACGGGCCGAACCTCTCCACATGTGCGTCGCTGACGATTCCCTTGATGAGCACCTCGGCCTCCTCCGGAATGCTTGGACCCGGCACTACCTTGTGCGCGTGCTCTTCGAGCGTTGTGCTCAGAATAACTCCGCGGCCTTCCGGGTTGTAGACACCCGCACCGCTGGGGTCTGATGCGAAGCCTTCAGCAACACGTCGGTTGGTTGTCCAATCTCATCGTCGGGTTGACTACTGCCTCGTCGAAGACGACTGTCACCGTGGTGCTGTCGACAGAATCGATGCGCACAACTGGATCCGCCGTCGCGGGTGATACGCGGTGTCGTCATCGGCCGCGACCAGACTGGTTCTCAACGTTCGCCTGGTTTCCCGATGAAGTTGGTGACGAACAGCGCGCCCATCACCTGGTCCCTTTCCTTTTCGAGTGCGACAGTCACGAGGGAGTCCTCAAGCCACACGAAACACAGGCGAACCTCGGTAGAACCGAGGAGAGCGAGATTCGTCGTGAATTCTTCCAACCCAATCACGACGACACCTTTCTCCCTGGCCAAGTTGTACTTCGTCCAAAGTGTCCGCGCGATGCTCGAGGCGTCCTGTACGCTGAGTCGGAGATCTTCTTCACAGGCTTGAGGCAGAAGCGCCGCGGACGCCTTCAAAGCGGCCGGGGTTGTCAATTCCTTCAAGAGATGACGAAGTGCTCCTACGGAGATTGTTTTTTGCGTCGGTGCGCGATCGAGGTATGTCGCTGCGAGCGGAACTTGGTGTTCGGCGTCTACGACGAAGGACGCGATCCGCTCGCCCGCCTCGGCCTGGCAAAATAGGATCGATCCATTGCCAAGATCATGCAGTGGCGCTAGAAGTTCAACTAAGTTCGGAGATCGAACCAGGTAATTGTCCCGCACCATTCTCTCGAATTCGGCTGCCTCGAACTGGTCTACAAACAATTCCTGTTCAGGTGGCAGTTCTGTCAACAGGGTCAGCGCATCTGCTGGAACGTTCAATCCCGAGCGCTCGATCATCCCTTCGAGCACCTCGACAGTCATGACTTCGCTCAACTCTCGTACCTCTCCACCTTTGCGCCACGGACGACTCCGCGGATGAGGACTTCCGACTCACCGAACTCGTCAGGCCCGGGAACTACCCTGCTCCGGTACGGCTCGAGATCTGTGCTGAGGATCACGCCGCGGCCTCCAGGTGTGAGTTCGCCGTCTCCATATGGGTCGGACGCGAATCGCTCGGCGACGGTTCGGTCGGTGGTCCAGCTGGTGAGCTTGCTTTCTCGGCTGTTTCCTCCGTTGTGCATGGCGCCATCTTGGTGCCCCTGTAAGTCTCCGGGCAATGCTTCCCCGTTCTTTGCTGCCTCGAACCGGTGATGCGCGGCGTTGATGCCGCGATAGATCGTTGTTGGAACAGGCGGAGTCGGCGCGAAGTCGTCGAGTTTCGAGACCGCCGTCGGGAGGTGGACCTTCGACATGGTGCCGCCGGTCGCCGCCGACGTCGCCGCACCTTCGGCCGCGTTCCGGAGCAGACCACCGGGGGTCACGGGTTGGCCACTCACCGCGTAGTTCGCGACGTTCTCCGCCGCCCCTTCTGCTGCGTTCTTGACCAGTTGCTTGCCGATCAGGGCACCGGCACCACCGCCGACCGCACCGAAGGCCCCGCTGACGGCGACCTGGCCCCAGTTCACCTCGCCGGTCGTGGCCTTCTGGATGATGGTGTCGGCACCGGCGCTGATGAGCATCATGCCGACCGGACCGCCGACGCCGGTGGCGACGAGCACACCGCCGGCGACGACCATCGCGCCACCGGCGACGTACTCCCAGTTGTTCGCGAACCAGTCACCGGTCGCGGCTGCGGCACGTGCGAGCGGCCCCTGCTGCGCCGCTGCGTAGGCCTCGAGCTCGGCGTCGGTGACCGGCGCGAGTCCGAGCGGGTCGATGGCGTGCAGCGGATCATTGCCGGCGAACGAGTACGGGTTGCCCGCCCAGGCTGCTCCCGCGGGCGCGGTGACCGGGTCGACGGACAGGAAGCCGCGCGACGACGAGTCGTAGGCGCGAGCACCCATCCACTCCAAGCCGGCGACCTGCAGCGAACCGTCGGCGCCGAGGGCGACCCCGCCCGGCAGGCCGGAGCCGCCGAGGTCGACGAGCGTCTGCCACGGGTCGGCATCGTCGGCTGCTCTGGTCGTGCGTCGACCGCTGGTGGCCCACCCGTCGTCCACGCCGGTGAGACCACCGGGAGCACGGACGACCGGTGTGTCGCCGACAGCGAGGAGCGTCGGCGCGAACGCGGCGGTGTCCCAGTCGATCTGGACGCCGTCGACATCGGCGAGTTCACCGAGGGCGTCGACGTGCAGGTCGGTCGTGGTGCTGCCTGCCGCGGTGGTCTCCGCCACCCCGGTGAGGTGACTCTGCGGGGTCCAGCGGTACGTGGTCGCGACGCCGTCCGTTCGGACCGTCTGTACCCGTCGACCTGCGCCGTCGTAGGCGTACTCCGCCTCGGGCGCCCCGTCCGGAGCGTCGACCCTGGTCAGCTGTCCGGCGGCGTCGTACGTGAACCGTCGGGCCCCGGAGTCCGTCCGTTCCTCGACCAGACGACCAGCGACGTCGTAGACCCAGCCGGTGCGACTGCCGTCCTGGACGGACGCCACCAGCTGCGCGGCATCGTCGTGCTCGTAGGTGGTGCTCCCGCCGGGTCCGTCGACCCGGGTGATGCGCCCGTCGGCGTCGCGTTCGATCGTGCTGGCGTGCGTGCCGTCCGAGTCGATGCGCGCGTGCCGGACGACGTGTCCGTTCGCGTACTCCCAGGTCTGCAGCTGATCGCCGGCGCGGGCCTGCAGGAGCCGCCCCGCCGCGTCGTGCTCGTACCGGACCTCGCCGAAGGCCGAGTGGTCGACGCGGACGACCCGTCCGGTGGCGTCGTGCTCGTACCGGGTCGTGGACCCGTCAGGGGACTGCACCGAGGTGCGGAGTCCGTCGGCATCGTGGGTCCACCGGGTCTCGCGCGCGCCGGTGGCACGGCGGACGAGCTGGCCCAGTCGGCTGAACTCGAGGACGTGGGTGGCGGGGGAGTCGGGACGGGTCTCGTCGGTGATCGTCACCGTGCGAGCACGCGCATCGCGGTCGATGCGGCCGATCAAACGGTCACCGGCGTACTGCGCGGATTCACGACCGGCCGCGTCGTACTCCCACCGAAGGACGCTCCCGTCCGGGTCCGTCTGGGTGAGCTGGCGCCCGGCCGCATCGTAGGTCGCCGTCGTCGTGCGACCGAGCTGATCGGTGGACGAGGCCACCTTGTCGAGCTGCGTGTACGTGCGGACGGTCACCCCACCCAGCGGATCGACGGTGCGGACGAGGCGCCCACGCTGGTCGTACTCGTAGCGGGTGGTGCCGCCGAGCCCGTTCACCGCGGCGACGAGTTGTCCGGCGGCGTCGTAGCGGAAGGTCCGCTGGCCGAAACGGGTGTCCCGCGCCGACACGACCCGACCCACGCGGTCGTACCGGTACCGCGCGGTGCCGACTCCGGGGACGTCTGCATGGACGACCCGGCCCTGGCGGTCGTACTCGGTCCGGGCGACCTCGCCGGTCGGCAGGGTGCGCGCGACGACCCGTGAATCGGCGTCGTAGGTCAGCGTGGTGCGTGCGCCGGCGGGGTCGATCGCGCTGACCGGGCGGCCGCACGCGTCGTACTCGTACCGGGTGGTGCGGCCTGCCGGGGTGGTGACGGCGACGACGCGTCCGGCCAGGTCACGCTCGATCCTGGTGAGCCCACCGTCCGCGTCGACGAGCTCGACCGGGCGGCCGCAGGCGTCGTACGTCGCGAGTTCGGCGGAGGCGTCTGTGTGCTCGAGCCGGGTCGGGCGCCCGAACTCGTCGGTCGTGACGGACACGGCATCGAAGGCGTCCCGGACCGTGGAGACGCCGTCAGCGCGCGAGCGCCCCACCTCGGTACGGACACCGGTGGGGTCGACCGTCGCGCCGAGGGCTCCGACCGCGTCGTGCTCGCGTGTCCAGGTGCCGCCGGCCGGGTCGACCACGGCTTCAAGTCGGGAGAGCGCGTCGTGCACGAACGCCCACTCGGCACCGTCGGGCAGGGTCATCGACGAGACGTTGCCGAAGGCGTCGAAGTCCTTCGTCACGACGCGACCGAGGGGATCCGTGGTGGACACGATCTCGCCGTGCTGGCCGTAGGCGACCTCGGTGCGGGCACCGGTCGGATCGATCGTCGCCGTGACCCGACCGCCGTCGCCGTGCTCGAACCGCCACAGCCCGCCGTCCGGGTCCTCACGCGCGGTGAGCAGGCCGGCGGCGTCGTAGCGGTACCGGGTCCGGTTGCCGAGCGGTGTGACGGCCTCGATGATCCGGCCACCGGGGTCGCGGACCAACTGCGCGGTGTCGCCGACGGCGTTCTCGACCCCGGTGAGCTCACCGGACGCATCGTGGTGGAAGGAGACGACGACGCCCATCGGATCGGTCGTCCCCACGAGCAGGCCGTCCCACCACTCGAGCAGCGTGCGACCGCCGACAGGGTCGATGACGACGGAGGGGTTCCGGTCGTCGCCCGCGTACTCGTACTCGACGACCCCGCCGTTCGCGGTGACCACCGTGGTCATGCGGTCCTGCTCGTCGTACCCGAAGGTCAGGTCGGCGCCCTCCGGTGTCACGGTCCGGACGCGCCGTCCCCGCTCGTCGTACCCGTGGACGGTCACCTGCCCGTCGCGCTCGGTCACCGAGACGAGGTTGCCGTGCGGGTCGTACGACATCGACTGACGCCGCCCGTCGGTGTCGATGATCCCGACGACCCGGCCCTTGCGGTCGGCGATCCACGTGTTGGTGTGGTCGCCGTCGACGTCGGAGACCGAGGTGACGCGGCCCGGCAGGTACGCGAACCGCACGCGCCGTCCGAACGGCGTGCGCTGCTCGACGACACGGCCACGGGCGTCGTAGGTGTTCTCGCACTCGACCACACCCGTGGCAGCGGTCACGCGGTCGATCAGCCCGTCGTCGTTCCAGCGGTACCGACGGCTGCCGACGGCGTCCGTCGCACGGACGAGTCGACGAGCATCGTCGTAGTGGTACTCCACGCGGCGTCCGTCGGAGGCGCTCGTCGACGCCACGCGGTCGCCCGCGTACTCGACGTCGATGAACCGTCCGAACACGTGCGACAGGCGGGTGATGCGGTCCTGCTCGTCACGCCGAACGGTCACGGTGGTGCCGGCTCCACGGCCGCTGCGCAACCACAGTCCGGACGGCGTGAACGCCCAGTGACCGCCGGCGTTGTCCTGGACGACGAGGGCGTCCCCCTCGGCCCGGAGCCACAGGTCCTCGCCGACCGCGCGGTCCCAGCCGTCGCCCTGCCGCGGGAAGTCGACCTGCCGGCCGTCGTCGAGCACGACCGACGCGGCGTCGTCGGTGATCTCCAGCCGGGTGTCGAGGATCGAGGACCACCCGAGCCCGAACACCCCGGCACGGCCGTCGAGCGAGTTGTACATCCGGGTGAGCCGGAGCGACGCCGCCTGCCCGGCGAACGACAGGTCGGTCTCGGGCTCCAGGAAGTTGCCCGTGGCGGTGTTGACGGGATCGTCGGCGAACCCGTTCGTCGGAGGCGTCCCCATCGCCGAGAACGGTCCGATGGTGAAGTCGTCACGTCCGGCGTCGATGCCCGCCGCGGACAGGGCCGCCGCGATCGCCGCGTCCGACAGCGTCGCGGGCCCGGCACCACCACCGGCGGCTTCGAACTGCGCGG
Organism: Curtobacterium sp. MCLR17_039; assembly: GCF_003234745.1. NCBI lineage: Bacteria > Bacillati > Actinomycetota > Actinomycetes > Micrococcales > Microbacteriaceae > Curtobacterium > Curtobacterium sp. MCLR17_039. The sequence continues at coordinate 192,791 of NZ_QKTF01000006.1, read as the reverse complement.
CGACGGTGCCCGCCCAGTCGGCGTCCTGCCCGTTCGCGGTGAGCCAGTCGTTGACGGCGGTCAGCAGCGACTGGGCGTTCAGCGTGCCCCAGCAGGGGTTGCACTCGGCCTCGTAGTCGCTCAGGGCGTTGCGGAACGTGGAGACGGCACCCGACAGGTCGGAGTCGAGCGTGCGGGTGTTCGCCTCGAAGGAGCGGAGGTCTTCGGGGACGGCCGACGACGTCCCACCGCTGGTCCCACCACCCGCGGGGATCTCGCGCCCCTTGACGCTGACCTCGTCCGCCTGCAGCCGCGGCTCCGGTTCCGGCTCCGGGGGCTTCGGGTCGTCGCCCCCGCCGAACCACGTCGAGATCTCGTGTCCGGCGCCGACGAAGAAGTTCTCCTCGCGTTCACGCTTGCGGGCGTCCCACGCCTTCGCCTGCTTCCGCCGGTCGTCCTCGTCCTTCGCGGCGTCGCGGAGTTCCTGCACGAACCCCGACAGGCTCTGCAACGACTCGACGAGCTTGGTCGCGCTGCGTGCGCCGATGTCGGCGTTGTCCGCGAAGACCTCGGAGAAGTACCCCCGGAACTGCGCAGTCGCGGTCGTCACCGACGACGACCGCGATCCGGCCTGGCCGCCGATCGACGACGCGAGCGCCGTCGACGCCGATTTGAGCGTGTCCGCCGCGCTGTACGAGTAGCCGGTCGGATCGTTCCCGTGGATCTTCGCCATCGTCAATTCCCCCCAGATGCTGACGGGCTCATCCTGTCACGGCCAGCGACTGAAATGCCAGAGGACCGCATGCATCCGAAACGAGCAACGGACAGGAGGCGCGGTGCCAGCTGGCACCGCGCCTCCTGTCCGTCAACGGGTCGCGTCTACGCGACCGCCGCCTGCACCTGCCGCTGGACGCGTCCGAGCATGCCCACCATGCCGCGGATCCGCAGCGGGCTGACCGCCTCGGACAGGCCGATGGTCAGCGGGTAGTCCGTCGGCACGGCGAGCACCTGCTCGACGGTCAGGCCGGACAGCCCCTGCGCCAGGATCGAGGCGAAGCCGCGGGTGGTCGGAGCCTCGCGCGGGGCGGTGGCGTGCATCCGGACCACGTCCGGGGCGTCGCCGTCCTCGCCCACCGTCACGGTGATGAAGACGGGGGACTGGCACTCCTCGACGCGTTCGAGCTCGTCCTCGTGCCCCTGCAGGCGTTCGGGCAGCGCAGGCAGCTCGTTCGAGAACTCGAGCAGGAGCTGCAGGCGGTCCTTCTGGCCCAGGGCGAGGAAGTCGTCGCGGATCTCGGCGAGGGTGGCGGGGAGTGGTGCGTCGGTGCTGGCGTTCATCGGTTCGGAACAGTACCCGGCTCGGATCCCTGCACGATGGGGACGCGGACGGCGCTGCCCCACTCGGTCCACGAGCCGTCGTAGTTGCGGACGTTGTCGTAGCCGAGCAGGTGCTGCAGGACGAACCAGGTGTGGCTCGAGCGCTCACCGATGCGGCAGTAGGCGATGACCTCGTCGGCGTCACCGATGCCGGCGCCGTCGCGGTAGACGGCGTCGAGCTCGTCGCGTGACTTGAAGGTGCCGTCGGGGGCGGCGGCCGTCGCCCAGGGGATGTTCACGGCGGTGGGGACGTGGCCGCCGCGCAGCGCGCCCTCTTCCGGGTAGTCGGGCGCCGTCGTGCGCTCCCCGCTGTACTCCGGGGCGCTGCGGACGTCGATGAGGGGCTTGCCGAGGTGCGCGAGGACGTCGTCCTTGAAGGCGCGGACGGGCTCGTCGTGGCGCTCGACGACGGGGTACTCGACGGGCGTGACCGGGGTCTCGTCGGTGGTCAGGGCGCGGTCCTCGGCGATCCACTTGCCACGACCACCGTCGAGCAGGCGGACGTCCTCGTGGCCGAACAGGGTGAACACCCAGAGGGCGTAGGCCGCCCACCAGTTGTTCTTGTCGCCGTAGATCACGACCGTGGTGTCGCGGCCGATGCCCTTGCCGCCGAGGAGCTCGGCGAAGGCGGCACCGTCGATGTAGTCGCGCTGCACCGGGTCGTTGAGGTCGGTGTGCCAGTCGATCTTCACGGCGCCCGGGATGTGCCCCGTCTCGTAGAGCAGGACGTCCTCGTCGGACTCGACGACCACCAGGTCGGGCGCGCCGGCCCCGGCGTCGAGTTGCTCCTGCAGCCACTCGGTGGAGACGAGGCGCTCCGGGTGCGCGTAGGCGGCGAACTTCTCGGACGGGTCGACCGGTGCGGTCATCGGGGGTACCTCCAGGGGGTGCGGGGGAGCGTGGTGCTGGGGAGCGTGCTGCTGGCGCCGGACTAGGATCGGGCGTCGGTGCCTGTGGGCAACGGTACGCGGACGTACCGTGCCCCTGACGCAACGTGACACCCCACGACATGCTTCCCGGAAGGGTTCCCCGATTGCCCGCTCACCTCGTCGACCGTGATCCCCGGGTGACCCCGCAGCAGATGGCGGCGGCGCTCGTGCCCCCGCCCCAGTTCACGGACGCGTCGTTCGACTCGTACCGGCCGGACCCGGACTACGACTCGCAGGCCTCGGTCCGCGATGCCGTGGCCGCGTTCGTGGCCGCCGGTCCCGCGGACGCCCCGCGGCGCGGGCTGTTCGGGCGCCGGAAGCAGTCGGCGGAGCCCGCGGCGAAGTCCGGCGTGTACCTGGACGGCGGGTTCGGCGTGGGCAAGACCCACCTGCTCGCAGCCGCCTACCACGCGGCCACCGGCCGGAAGACGTTCGGCACCTTCATCGAGTACACCGCGCTCGTGGGCGCCCTGGGGTTCCAGGGGACGGTCGACCTGCTCCGCGGCACCGCACTGGTGTGCATCGACGAGTTCGAGCTCGACGACCCGGGCGACACGATGGTGATGACCCGGCTCATCAAGGAACTGACCGAGACCGGCACCCGCTTCGCCGCGACGTCGAACACGCCACCGGGAGCCCTGGGCGAGGGACGCTTCGCCGCGCAGGACTTCCTGCGCGAGATCCAGGCCATGTCGGACCGCTTCGACACCATGCGCATCGACGGCCTCGACTACCGCCGACGTGCCGTGGACGAGTCGGCGCAGGTGGTGTCCGACGTGCCCGCCGCGCTGCCGTCCGGCTCCGTGACGCTCGACGACTTCGGCGCGGTGGTCGCGCACCTGGGTTCCGTGCACCCCTCGAAGTACGTCGCGCTGGTCGAGGACCTCGACGCCGTCGGACTCACCGACGTCCGGGCGTTCACCGACCAGACCGACGCGCTGCGCTGGGTCGCCCTGGTGGACCGGCTGTACGACGCGCAGGTGCGGATCGTCGCCTCGGGCACGCCGCTCGACCAGGTGTACCCCGACGCGATGCTCGAGGGCGGCTACCGCAAGAAGTACCTGCGCGCGGCGTCCCGCGTGGTGGCGCTCACCCGCGCCTGAGGACCCCCCGCCGTCAGACCGATCTGTCCACGGCGGTCTCCTGCCCCTCGCGCAGGGGACATCGGGCCGGCGGAAACACGACGTTTACAAACGGCGCGGTCGCGTTACATCCGCGAAACAGTTCGTGCTCCCTCGTGAAACCTCGCCTCGCCAGACTCGGTGACACCCGAGGCGGTCCAAGAGCCGCTCGTGCAATCGAGAGGTGAACAGATGCTTGATCAGGGCCAGACAGGCTTCATCATGATCATGGCTGCGCTGGTGTTGTTCATGACACCCGGCCTGGCCTTCTTCTACGGCGGTTTGGTGAAGGCGAAGTCCGTCATCAGCATGATGATGATGTCCTTCGGTGCGATCGCGCTCGTCGGCGTCCTCTGGGTGCTGTACGGCTACGCGATCGCCTTCGCCAACACGGGGCCGCACACGGCCGTCAGCGGCGTCGTCGGTTTCTTCAGCATCGACTGGAACCAGATCGGCCTCGGCCAGGCGTTCGAACAGTCCCAGGCCACCACGCTCGCCGCCACCTACCCCGACCTCGCGTTCGTCGGCTTCCAGGCGACGTTCGCGATCATCACCGTCGCGCTCATCTCCGGCGCCATCGCCGACCGCGCCAAGTTCGGCGCGTGGATGGTCTTCGCCGGCATCTGGGTCACGGTCGTCTACTTCCCGGTCGCCTCGTGGGTCTTCAACCTGAGCTCCGGCTGGGCCGCCACGTGGGGCGTCATCGACTTCGCCGGTGGCACCGCGGTGCACATCAACGCCGGTGCGGCGGGTCTCGCCCTGGCGATCGTCCTCGGCAAGCGTGTCGGCTTCGCCAAGGGCGCGCACAAGCCGCACAACCCGCCCTTCGTCCTGCTCGGCGCCGCCATCCTGTGGTTCGGCTGGTTCGGCTTCAACGCCGGCTCCGCCGGTGCCGCGAACGGCGTCGCGTCGCTCGCCTGGATCAACACGCTCGCCGCTCCCGCAGCCGCGGTCCTCGGCTGGCTGCTCGTCGAGAAGCTCAAGGACGGCAAGGCGACCTCCGTCGGTGCCGCCTCGGGAGCCGTCACCGGCCTCGTCGCGATCACCCCGGCCTGCGCCAACCTCACCCCGGGTTGGGGCATCCTGCTCGGCTTCCTCGCCGGCATCGTCTGCTGCTTCGCCATCGACTGGAAGTACCGCCTGGGCTTCGACGACTCGCTCGACGTGGTCGGCGTCCACCTGGTCGGCGGCATCTTCGGCACGCTGTTCCTCGGCTTCTTCGCCAACGACACCGGCCTGATCTACTCCGGCTCGTTCGAGCAGCTCGGCAAGCAGGCGGCTGCAGCGGGTGCCGTCGGCGCGTACTCGTTCGTCCTGGCCTTCGTCATCGGCTGGATCATCGAGAAGACGATGGGCTTCCGCGTCAAGACCGAGGACGAGGTCGCCGGCATCGACACCGCGGTCCACGGCGAAGAGGGCTACGTCCTCTACGAGCAGACCGACGACAGCCCGGTCAGCGTCCGCTAGACACGCTCCACCACCCGCACGACGACGGGCCCCGCGCACACAGCAGCGCGGGGCCCGTCGTCGTGCGGGACCATCCCCGGCCGGTAGGGTTCCGGCGTGGACGACGTCACCCTCGCGCACCCGCTCGTCGACGCGGTCGGGCCCGGCTTCGTCGTCTCCGAGACCGACGCCGCGATCGTGTCGCTGTCCTCCGCCCGGATGGGGCTCGTGCTCGAGACACGGGCCGCCGACCTCGCGTTCGTGCTGCTCACCCCGCCCACCAGCCGCCTCACCCCGGCGATGCTCGCGATGCTCCGGCGCACGAGCAGCGCGTGGGTCGTCCGCGAGGGCGACCGCTACCGCGCCGCCGGCTCCACCGAGGTCGTCGACGACGTCGCGACCGCGATGTTCGCCCCGCAGGCCTCCCAGCGCACCACCCGGCTCGGCGCCGACGAGGTCCCCTGGGTCGAGCTGATCGTGTCCGTCCACCACCCCGCCACCGAGCAGGCCGGCATCGGTCGCACCGCCGAGCTCCTGCTCGAGGGACTCGCCGGCATCGCGCCCACCGCCTGGGGCACGGTCGAGCCGTCCACGCTCGCCTGGAGCGTCGGCGCCGTCACCGACTTCGCCCGCGGGCGCGCGCCCCGTCCGACCCGGCTCGTCGCCGTCGCCCCGGTCGACGGCGGGTTCGCCGCGGTACAGCTCCGCATCGAACGGTCTGCGACGGGCGTCACCGAGGAGACACGGCTGGCACTGCCACGGCCAGGGCCCACGCCGCCGGTTCCGGGACGACGCGCCAGCGGCGGGCCGGCCGTGCCGGTGGGCAGAGGCACGGTGCCGGTCCCCGGGAACGACTCGCCTCCGGTGGACGGTCCGGTCGTCGACGTCCTGGCCGACCTCGCGCGTCGACAGCGAGTGCTGCTCGCGACGGCGTGGCGCTCGGGCGGGCACGCGGACGCGACCCTCGCCGCCCGGCAGCGCGGGATGCCCGTCCCCCTCGGAGCAGTTGTCGGCGCCGCCGCCGTGCGGGACCTCGGCGTCGACACCGGTTCGTTGCCGGTGGGTGCCATGCCGGTCGGGACGCCGCGCGTGCCGTCGCTGCTGCTCGACTTCGCGCCGCCGACCGCAGGGCTGACCGGGGGCGCCGAGGTGGAGGCTCGCTGGCGGCGGCTGGCCGAGCTCGGCACCGCGCTCGGCCCCCGTGCCGTCGAGCTGCTGGGATTCGGGGCGGACCGATGAGCGCCGAGTGGACGATCCTCAGCGCCGACCACGTGGACGCTGCAGCCGTGCTCACCGGAGCCGCCGCGGTCGACCCCGCGATCGGCATCCGCCAGCTCTGGGCGGGCGATGCGCTGCAGCTCGTGTCGGACGGTGGGGTGGTGCTCCTCACGCTCTTCCAGTCCCGCCGGCTCGACAGCACCACCGATGCCGAACGGTTGCTCGCCCGTCCGTTGTCGGTGGCGGGTGATCGGCTATGGTGGACCGAGGTCCACGCGGCCGCGCAACCCCCGTTCCGGGGGACGGCCGAGCGGATCGTGCGCAGCATCGCGGACGCCGCCGGGGGAACGGCGGAGTCCCGAGCCGCGCAGTGACCACGCGATCACACTGACCGAACGGGACGACCACCAGGGGGAGCCATGGGGAACGGCTGGCAGATCGAGCCCGCGGGCGTGCAGACGACGCTCACCGACACCGAGACCGCGGCGACGAACCTCTCGACCGCGTTCGACGGTCTCGCCGACGCGCACGCCACGCTCACAACGGCCGTCGGGGACGACCAGGCGGTCGCCGGTGCCGTCGCCGCGCTCATCGAGAGCCACTCGGCCCTCCTGCAGCGCGTGGGCAACCACATCACGGCCGGTCTGGCCGGCGCTGCCACCGCGACCCTCGCCTACTACCACGGTGACGAGGAGATGGCCGCGACGGCGCAGACCAACGCGATCCGTGCCTCCAGTACCGGCGATTTCTCGGCCTTCGACCTGGGTGGTGACCAGTGACGAGCCAGTGCCGCGCTGACGGCCTGATCGACCCGGACGCCATCCCCGGCGCGAACATCGACGCGGCGAAGGTCGAGACCGCTGGCACGGCGTTCTCGACGTCGGCCACCGACGTCGAGACGCGCGGCGGCGAGGTGAAGACCGCGTGGGCGAAGCTCGGCAGCAGCTACACGACGCCGGACTCGGCCGACCTGCTCGCGGTCATGGACGGCGTCGAGACCGACACCGCAGCACTCGCCGCGACCCTGCAGAAGGCGTCGACGTTCATCGGCGACTACGCGACGGCGGTCGCGCCCATCGCGAAGCGGCTCGTCGAGCTGAAGGCCGAGGCCGCGACGTTCGTCGAGAAGGCGCTGAAGGGCAAGACGGTCGGCCCGTGGGACCCGGAGCACCCGGCCAACCAGGGCATCGTCGGGCTCGTCGAGAACTTCGGCCAGCAGTTCGACGACGTGCACCTGCCGTGGGACCAGTACACGCCGTACGTCGACGAGAACAACGAGCTGCTCACCAAGGTCGCCGCGCAGGAGACGAAGCTCTCCGCCGCCTCCGCCGAGTGCGTCAACGCGATCAACGGATTGCGCACGGACATGTGTCTGCCCCAGGTACAGGCCGTCGACTACAACGCTGCCGTCAAGGCGAACGAACCGATGCCGTGGGGGAGCACCGGGCGCGGCGACCAGTCCTGCTCGGAGTCGTTCAACTCCGGCATGGACGATGCCCTGACCGGCACCATCGACGGACTCGGCGGCCTCGTCGGCTACAACTCGCAGACCGGCGAGTGGGGCGACGGCGACTGGGCGAAGCAGTCGTGGAAGGGCTTCGCAGAGTCCCTCGGGCTGATCGTCTTGATGGGCAGCCCGCCGCTCCTCATCGCCGCAGCGCTGCCGAAGGGCGTCCTGCCGGACGTCGTCGGCGACACCGCCCGCAGCATCATGGATCAGCAGAAGACCCTCGTCGAGGGCTTCGTCGGGTCGCCGGAGGACTGGCGGGACGACCCCGCCCACGCCGCCGGTGGTGCCGCGTTCAACATCGGCACGCTGTTCATCCCCGGCGCGGGCGAGGTCGGCGCCGGGGCGAAGGTCGCGGCGCTCGGGTCGCGGCTCGCGGTGCTCGGGGCGGACGGCAGCAAGCTCGCGCTCATCGGGTCCAAGGTCGCGGCTGCCGGTACCACGATCGTGCGCGTCGGGGATGCGCTGTCGAGCCTGCCGGGCAAGGCGTTGTCGGGGGTCTCGGACCTGCTGGCGCGGGGGCGTGGCGGGTTCGCGGATGCGCTCCGGGGGCTCGGGGACAAGATCCCGACCGTGAAGGTCAGCGTCGAGCACGCCATGGCGACGCCGGACGGGTTCGGCGTCGGGGTCGGGCGGCCGCACATCGAGGTCGGGCATCCGGAGCCGGGGTCGCACTGGTTGCACTCGGTGGCGGATCACGTGGATGGTGGCGGGGGCGACGCTCCGCATACGAGTCACTCGTCCGGGTCGTCTGACGCCGACTCGCAACTCGTCGATCGGTCAGGCACGTCCGGGCACGTGGACAGCCCGACGGACGCTCCCGTGGTTCCGCACACGCAAACCGGTGAGCCAATCAACATGCTGGACGGTTCCGGCGCGCCGGCCCAGATCAGGAACTCACATCTATCGCAGGCCTTCATCGACAACGGCGGGCTCAGGGCGCACGAAGGCATCCGTGGCGCTCACACGATGAGCAGGCACTTCGACGGCATCGACGGCGTCAAGTCCGACGCCGAGATTGCAGGTCGAGACGACCTGTCTTCGGCCGGGAACAGTGCTTTCCGTCTCCCTGAGGAGGATCTCAACCGTTTGATCGGCCGCACCCTGGACAGCCGAGCCGACGAAATCTCGAACTGGTTGAACATGGAGCCCAAGCCCAAACCCAGGGTCTTCACGATCACCGCGTCGTTCGATCAGGTGATCGGACGGCGGTTCAGTGATGGGGTCTTCACAGACGAAAAGCAGATGTGGATGCAGTTGTTGTGGGACAAGAACAGTCCAGGCGGTTTCGTGGTCCGGACCGCGTACCCGACCCGGCTCGGAGGGTGATATGACTGGATTGACTAAGATCGGGTACGAGAACTACTCCGAGGCTATTCCTCTCCTCGGAGGCTTCCTGGAGAACCTCTACCAACACTGGTGGGATGACTACTCGTCCGTTGCGGACTACGTCGACTTCTACGTTGACGGGTTCAGCCGCGAAGAGCTTGCTGGAATGTCGAAGGAGTTCGTCTCGCTGGATGCTGACGGCGCCGAGGACCGAGAGGTGGACGCATTTCTTCGTCGGATGAACGCGAACTACCGCCTTGGTTCCGGGTCAGGTCGGGCGTTGTTGCGCGAAGTTGGCAAGCGAGTAGAGGAGCTCGCCGACGGCGCGGTTCCAAAGGTCTTCGACTGAATGGTGTGCACTCGGACTCGACCGACGAGTACCTCGTGTCAAAACGGGAGCGGACCCTTTGGCCGCCCGCGAAACGATAATCAATGGCTGGCTTGACTCGGCGGTCGCAAAGCTGGACGCGATGGCGGTCCTCCGTTGTTCTCTCGTGACCGAGACGTTGCGACACAGTTCGCTCGACTCGCCGCTGACCACGATGGACTGGTCATGGAATACCGGCCTCTACCGAGTGGGTTTGCAGGATGGTGAGCAGCGTCGTTGACGTTTCGGGTTGGCAGATGAAAGCGCAGTGGGCGGCGCGGCAACAGTCCGCTGAGGAGATCGCGGATCTCGCATTGCAGAGTTGCGATCGTTTCGTCCAAGCGTTCCCGGAGTTTGAGGGAGCGTGGAAGGTGAGCAGCGAGGTCGGCTCGGTCGAGTACAGGGACAACGCAGTGCCCGAACTCGTGCGATCGAGCCTGCTGCGTGTCGACGGTGAGCCGGATCCGGCTCGGGGGTTCAGCTTCTTGCTGCTCTCGCCAGTGATTGACGGTAGCTATGCGGCCATCCGCGTGCGTGCCGGTGCCACACATCAAACGCGACGGGTGGCACCGAACTCGGTCTCTGTGGGCTTTTCTTCGGTGGATTTCGGCGAGCCGGCGACTCTGAGCACGTCGGGTCCGGGTTTCGAAGCATTCGTTGACCTCGCAAAGTCTCTCGAGGTGCTCTGGGAGGCAGAGAGCATGAAGGTTGCCGACCGTGTTCCTGAGGGCCTCCTCGGTGAATGAGTTGGGAGCGAAGGGGGCTTTGTTGTCTGAACCGAGACAACCCGTGAGGCCTGAGCTTCGATCGGACCCTGTCTCAGCGTGAAGACCGATGTCACCGACTGGTACCTCGTGGCTGACTGGGATGCAAGGCCTGAGTCTGCGGACGTGATCGCCGCGCGTCTGGTTGACGCTTCCGCCGCGATTGAAGTTGCGCTGCCTGTGTTCGATGGCATATGGACGGTCAAGGATCTGAACGTCGACAGTGCAGATGAGAGGTCATGGTCCGGACTCGTCGGTTCGTCGCCGTACAAAGTCGACGGCGTTGCGGAACCGGCGCGGGGATTCACGCTTTCGTTGGCGTCAGTGATTTCTGGTGGGTCAATGCTGCATGCATCGGTCACGGCTGGTGCGGCGCTCCAGACCATCATCAACAAACCGAACGAGTTCGTCTTGGACTTTCGTGCTCGCCACTTTGGTGAGGCGGTAGAAATCGATCTGCCGATACCCGCGGACGAACGGTTCCGAGACCTTGGCATGAGGATCAAGAGTATCTGGGATGCCTCGGATCTCCGCGTCGAGTTCGGCTGAAGTAGACGGTGCCGCCCAGGTCGTTGTGAAGCGATGATCGATCGCCACTATCCGCTCAGCGTGCGCGACGCTGATGAGCAGCGGCCGGCTGGCGGTGCGGACCGACTCGCCGAAGACCATGGCGGGCACCTGCTGTCGGCCGGCCATGGCGGTTCACCGTACGGAGTGAATCTCACGCCGGAACACGGCCGAGGTGTCAATCTGGGAGCAGTCCGGAGGGTGGAGAACTCCATCTCCAAGATGCTGCGCCCTCACCAACCTCCGCGCCGTCGGCGGCACCGCCCTCCAGGCCGACCACCCCCGCACCGTGTACCGGGCGAACACCGAACCGGTGGGGCCGGACGCCTACCCGCCCGGTCTCGCGGCGGTGATCGACCTCCGCCGGGTCGACGAGACCGCCGCCGTGCCGCATCCGCTCGCGGCGTCGCCCGGCTACCGAGGTGTCCCGATGTTCGATCCGTCGTCGGACCTGGAGTCGGCAGCCGAGGCCATCGCCCTCGAGGACCAGTACATCGACTGGCTCGACCGGCACCGCACCGGGATCGCCGAAGCGCTCCGCGCCGTCGCGACCACCGACGGCGACGTGCTGGTCTGCTGCTCGGCCGGGAAGGACCGCACCGGGATCGTCAGCGCGCTGCTCGCACGGCACTGGGGCGCGGACATCGACGCGATCGGCGAGGACTACGCCATGAGTGCCGAGCGGCTCGTCGACCGCTTCGCACGGGAACGCGCAGCGAGCGCCGACCCCGAGGCCACCGCGATCGCGCAACGGTGCGTGCCGGAGATCATGACCACGGTCATCGACCACGTCGAGCGTCGCTGGGGCTCGGTCGACGCCTACCTGCGGGCGATCGGCCTGCAGGACGACGAGATCGCGCGCCTCTGATCGCGACGCTGGTCGCGTTCTGGACGTGACCACGCACTGGAGGCGCGGTGCGGGTCCGACCCGCACCGCGCCTCCAGGCAGATGGTCGCGTCAGCGACCCGTTGGTTCCGTCGGCGACGTCACCAGGCGTAGTCCTCCGGCGAGGTCTTGTGCCCCGGGAAGATCTCGTCGAGTCGGTCCAGCGCACGCTGGTCGAGGCGGATGTCGACGGCGCGGACCGCGGATTCCCACTGCTCCATCGTGCGCGGGCCGGTGATCGGCGCGGTGACGCCGGGCTGGTGCAGCAGCCACGCGAGGGCGAGCTCGCCGGGGGTGTGGCCGAGCTCCTTCGCGAAGGACTCGTAGGCCTGGAGCTGGTCACGGTGCGAGTCGACGTACTCGGCGCTGCGGCCGGAGAGGCGACGCGAGCCGTTCTCGGTCTTCTCGATGACGCCACCGAGGAGGCCGCCCTGCAGCGGGGACCACGGGATCACGCCGAGGCCGTACTCGCGGGCGGCGGGCAGGACCTCGCGCTCGATGTCGCGGACGACGAGGTTGTAGATCGACTGCTCGCTGACGAGGCCGAGCGTGTGGCGGCGCTTCGCGGCCTCCTGCGCCTGGGCGATGTGCCAGCCGGCGAAGTTCGACGAACCGACGTACAGCACCTTGCCCTGCTGCACGGCGACGTCGATGGCCTGCCAGATCTCGTCCCACGGGGTCGCACGGTCGACGTGGTGGAACTGGTACAGGTCGATGTGGTCCGTCTGCAGGCGCTGCAGGCTCGCGTCGAGGGCCTGGCGGATGTTGAACGCGCTGAGCTTGCCGCCGTTCGGCCAGTCGATCATGTCGCCGTAGACCTTCGTCGCGAGGACCGTCTTCTCGCGACGGCCGCCGCCCTTGGCGAACCAGCGGCCGATGATCTCCTCGGTGGCGCCCTTGCCCACCGAGCCGCCGTAGCCGTTGGCGGTGTCGAAGAAGTTGACGCCGAGCTCGTGGGCCCGGTCCATGATCGCGTGCGAGTCGTCCTCGCTGGTCTCCGGGCCGAAGTTCATCGTGCCGAGCACGGCGCGCGAGACCGACAGCCCTGTCCGTCCGAGGTGTGTGTAGTCCATGAGACGGGTCTACTCGTGACGCGCTGCGGGCGCCAGGCCCTGGGAGTACCGGTCGAGGGGTGGGGAGTAGTCAGGGGGTACCACTCGAGAGGAGCAGCCATGCCAGCCAAGGACGAGATCCCCAGCACCCTGCAGCGGTCACCGGAGCACGCGCAGGAGGTCTTCGAGAAGACACTGGACTCGGCGAACGAGACGTACGGCCCGGGCGAGCGGGCGCACCGCACGGCGTTCGCCGCCGTGAAGCACGAGTACGAGAAGGTCGGCGACCACTGGGAGGAGAAGGAGTCCTCCGGGCCGTCCGACTCCGGCGCCGCTGGCTCCCGCGGTTCCGGTTCGCGTTCTTCGGGGAAGACCGAGGGCGGCGTCGACGCGAACGCCTCGAAGGCGCATCTGATGGACGTCGCGAAGCGACTCGACGTCAGCGGTCGCTCGAAGATGACCAAGGACGAGCTGGTCGAGGCGATCGGCAAGGCGAACGACCGCGCGACCGCAGCGGCGCGGAAGTGACCGCGGGTGCGGTGCTCTCCATTCCCCGGTCGGCATGCGGCGGTGGAGTGAGGGGGTAACGTGCCGACGATGAACATCCCAGCACTCCGCGGCAGCCGCATCCTCGGATTCGGACACCACCAGCCCGAACGCGTCCTGACCAACGACGAGCTGTCGACGATGGTCGACACGAACGACGAGTGGATCCGCACCCGCACCGGGATCCAGACGCGTCGGATTGCCGGGCCCGACGACACCGTGACGTCGATGGCGATCGAGGCCGGACGTCGTGCCCTCGCCGACGCCGGGGTGTCACCCTCGGCCGTCGGACTCGTCATCGTCGCCTCCACCACCCACCAGGACCGCGCGCCGTACACGGCAGGTCGGGTCGCCGCCGCTCTCGGCATGACGAACGGCCCGGCGCCGATCGACATCAACACCGCGTGCAGCGGTTTCGAGTACGCGCTCGGGCTCGCCGACCAGTCCATCCGCACCGGTTCGGCCGACGTCGCGCTCGTCATCGGGTCCGAGGTTCTGTCCGGCATCGCCGACTGGACCGACCGGTCGACGTGCGTACTCGTCGGTGACGGGGCCGGTGCCGCCGTGCTCGGGGTCGCCGAGACGCCCGAGATCGGCCCGGTGTCGTGGGGGAGCGTGCCGCACCTGCTCGACGCCGTCCGTGTCGAGGGGTCGCCCGGGCGGTTCAACCAGGAGGGCCGCTCGATCTACCGGTGGGCGATCACCGAGGCCGAGGGGCACGCCCGCAAGGTCGTCGAGGCCGCCGGGCTCTCGATGGACGACATCGAGGTGTTCGCGTTCCACCAGGCGAACCTGCGGATCATCGAGCCGCTCGTGACCGCGCTCGGCGGGGAGTCGAAGTTCGTCATCCGCGACGTCGTCGAGTCCGGGAACACCTCGGCCGCGAGTGTGCCGCTCGGGCTGTCGAAGGCGTGGGAGCGTGGCGACCTGCCGGAGGGGGTGCCGGCGCTGCTGTTCGGGTTCGGTGGTGGGTTCGCCCATGCCGGGCAGGTCGTGACGACGCCGGTGCGGTCCTTCTGAGGCGCAGTTGCACGAACGGCCCGGGCTCGGCTGCTGAGCAACCGCGCCCGGGCCCTGCTCGGTCGTCCCGCTAACGCTTCGCGCGGGGGGCGTCCTGGCCCGGCTCGGTCCAGAGGTCCTGGTCGTTGCCCGCGCCGCGCTTCCACGGCAGCGCGCGCCGGGTCTTCTCGGCAGCCGGTGTGACCGTCAGCACGATCGGGAACTCCGCCGGCGGCATGCCGAACCCCGTCCGCGACGCCTGGATCACCTTGCGCCCCAGGGCGTGGTTCCCCAGACCGCCGACGGCCGCGCCGATGCCGAACGGGAGCGCGCGGCCGAGGACCGAGCCGCCCTGTCGGATGGCGAAGCGCTTGATGAACTGGTCACGGACCTGTCCGCCGATGCCGTTGACGACCTGCTTCGGCAGCGAGGACGTCACCATCTCGCCCCAGAACGCGGTCCGGGCCTGACCGCCGGCGGCCTGTCCGGCGAGCTGCTTGATGAGCTGCGTGCCCGGTGCGCCGAGGATCATCGCCATCACCAGCGTGCGGGCGCGCTCCGGGTCGTCCAGCGCGATGCCGTGCACCTCGGTCACCGACTGTGCGAACAGGGCGGTGGTCTCGAGGAACCCGACCGTCTCCGCGCCGCTCAGTCCGAGCGCAGCGGCCATCCCGACTCCGGGGATCACCGCACTCGCACCGACCGCGGCACCGCCGGTCGTGACGGCGGCAAGGTACTGCCGCTCGAGGATCTGGATCACCTCGGCGGGGGTCGCGTCGGGCTTGCGGCGACGGATCGCGTTGACGTGCGCGACCACGACAGGACGCTGCACGCTGATGACCCGATCGAGCCACTTGGCCCAGCCCGAGGGCTGGACCTGCTGCGTTCGGGGGTCGGAAGAGGTGGGGGAGACCGGTGCGGTCGGCAGGGGCACGATCGACTGGTCCTTCGGGGCACGGGCCATGCGTTCACCGTACGCCGGGCACGTGAGAGGCTCGCTGGGTGGACACCGATCCGGAGCAGGGACCCCTCGACGCCGCCCGTCGTGCGGCCGGGTTCCTGACCGTCCGGCAGGTGGCCGCCCTCGCGCCCGAGGTCCGGGTGCTCGATCCCGCGTCCGTCCTGATCGGGGTGGGCGTGTCGGTCCTGCCCGGCGTGGAGCTGTACCCGTCCACGACGCTCGAGACCCGTCACGGTGGGGTGATCACGCTGGCCGCCGGTGCCCGCCTGGGCCCCGGACCCGTGACCGTCGTCGCGTCGGCGTCGGCCGTGCACATCGGCGAGGAGGCCGAACTCGGCCCGGGCCCGGTGACCATCGTGGCTGACGGGTCCGACGTCGTGATCGGTGGTCGGGCTCGCCTGACGGCCGGGTGTCTCGTCGAGGGGCCGGCGCGGATCGGCGAGGGCGCGCAGGTGCTCGGGCCGGTCTCGTTGCGAGACGTCGAACTGGCGGACGGCGGGGACCACCGGGAGCCCGACCCCGACCACCGCGGCGGCGTGGTCAAGGGCGTGGGGCCGGTGCGTGGTGTCCGCGTGGGACTCGGTGAGGTCGTGGTCGGTGGGGTGGCGCACGCCGGTGAAGCGTCCGATCGGCCGAGGATCGAGCGTCAGCGCACGTACCACCAGGACGCGCCGCGTCGTCCGCGCTGATCGTCGAACACGCAGCCTCAGCACGGCACACCCGCGCGCCGGAGGGCAGCCCGCACCCGGTCGGGCTGCATCAGGTCGGACCACGAGAGCCGGACGACCACACGGACCTCGGGGAACGACCGGATGAAGTCCTCACGACGTTTCTCGCGCCAGTGCGCGTCCGCGGTGGATCGCCCGTCGAGCAGCGCCGAGTCCTCGTACTTCGCGCGGCCGTCGACCTCGACCACGACGCCCTGGTCGGGGAACCAGAAGTCCACGATCGCCGTGGCCGATCCGGCCCGGGCGAACACGTGCTGCTGCACCGGCTCCGGCACCCCGATCTCGCGGAAACGCACGCGGCACACTGACTCCGCCGGTGACCCCGACAGCGCCGAGCCCATCCCCACGGCGATCCCTGCCTTGTCATGGCTCGTGGGCCCCGTCGCGGCGAGTTCGTCGAGCAGGACCTCGGGCAGGAGATGCCGATCGTGGA
Source organism: Curtobacterium sp. MCLR17_039 (assembly GCF_003234745.1). Taxonomy (NCBI): domain Bacteria; kingdom Bacillati; phylum Actinomycetota; class Actinomycetes; order Micrococcales; family Microbacteriaceae; genus Curtobacterium; species Curtobacterium sp. MCLR17_039. The sequence continues at coordinate 176,582 of NZ_QKTF01000006.1, read as the reverse complement.
GCGCCTGGTCGATCATCGGCAGCGCGAACTCGAGGGTGGACGAACCCGCGATGTCGACGAGGGTCCGTGCCAATGACGTGACGGGCGCTCCGTCGATCTCCGCGGGGGTGGTCGCGGGCAGGCCGGCCCACCGTGCGTCCGGCGTCGGCTCGCGGACGAGCGGTCCGGGATGGAGCCGCAGATGTGCTGACGTGTCGGAGCGTTCGCGGCGCGGATCGACCACGTCGACCTTCGCCGGAGGGGCATGGACGAAGGGGAGTCCGTGCACGGCAGCCGCAGCCGAGCGCGCGAAGGCCCTCGGCGCGTGGATCATCGGCGCGGTTGCGCGCACCAGGAGCAACAGGTGGCCCTCGGGCCGGAGTTCGACGACCGACGACGGGGAGACCAGGACCCCCGGACGTACCGCGACCAACTCGCCCCGACGGACCCGGCGTTGCAGTGCCCGGCGTTCGGCGCTGGGCTTGCCGGTCGTGCGGATGAGGGGGATGGTGCGTGCGCGGTCGTCCATGGATCAACCATCGATCGCCCGGACCGTCCACGCGGCGACGGTGAGCCGATCTGTGGATGACGAGCCGCGCCTCCAGGCTGTGGAGGGATGAGGCGGAAGCAACTTGCGACGATGTCGATGTCGTACGACGGCGACTCTGTCGCTGTCACGCGTGCGCAACAGTTGCAGACGCGGAGGTGCGACAGCACCGATGTCGTACGACGTCGACAGTGTCGTTCCGCGTCGACCGGGCCCGACCGGCCCCGCCCCCGCCGCCCCCACCTACACCCGCGCGAGCTCCGCCCGCAGCGGCAGGTCCTGCTCCTCGAGGATGACCTGCGCGCCCACGGCGGTCCGGGCGTTCACGACGATCGGCGCGAGCAGGTTCACCGTGGTGCCGGACGCTCCGGGGTTCGCGACCACGAGCAGCATCGCGTCGGCGGGGTCGGTCAACCCGAGCCCGGCGGCCTGCTCGTCGGTGAGCTCCGGCGCGTACGACGGCAGGTGCACCGCGGCGTCGAGCAGGAACAGCCGTGCGCCGTCGCCGACGAGCGTGAACAGCCCCTCGGCGCCGTCGACCGGCGAGAGCTCGAAGGCCGCGGCGTGAGCGAGCCCGAACGGCGGGACGGCGAAGGTCAGGGAGATGCTCATCGGAGGTAGTCCATCAGGGTCGGCTGCAGGACCTTCGCGGTGACGGCGAGGGCTGCCTGGTAGTTGGTCTGCTGCACCTGCAGGTCGAGGACGGCCTTCGCGAGGTCGACGTCCTCGATGTCGGCGCGGCGGCTCTCGAGCGAGACGGTCGCGGACTTCAGCGAGTCCTGCGCCGCGAGTGCAGCGGCGTGCCGGACGCCGACGTCGGCCTGGGCGCCGCGGACGGTCCCGAGCGCCGTGTCGACGTCCCCGATGCGAGCGTTCACGTTCACCCCGTTCTGCAGGTCGCTGACGATGGAGTCGATCATGCCGAACACCGAGTCGTCGCCGGAGCCGAAGACCGCGGTGCCGGTGGTGTCGACCCGCACCGTGGTGCCGTCGCCGACCCGACGGGACACGTCGGTGCCCGATGCCGCCCAACCCGTCGCGGGGTCGTAGGCGACAGCGGCGGTCGATGATCCCGCGAACACCGAACGGGTGCCGTAGGTCGTGTTGGCGCGTGCCTCGAGGTCGGCCTTGAGCGACCGGAACTGCGTGACGAACGCGTCGCGGTCGGTGTCGCTCATGGTGCCTGAGTTCGCGGCCCGCACCGTGAGGTCGCGGACGTTGTTGAGCACCGAGTACACGCCGGACAGCGCACTGTCGGTGGTCGCGAGCCACGCCGCGGCGTCGTTCGCGTTCCGCGAGTACTGCGCGGCTGCGGCCTGCTCCTTGCGCACCTGCATCGACGACGCGGTGCCGACCGGGTCGTCCGAGGGCTTCTGGATCGCACGCAGCGTCGTGGCCTGGTCGGTGAGCTCGGCGACCCGCGCGGCACCGGCCTGCAGCCGGGCCGAGGCGGCCGCCATCGACATCTGGGTGGTCACACGGGTGATCACGATCAGCCCCTCCCGACGAGTCCGACGCGGTTGATGATGGTGTCGAGCATCTCGTCGACCGCGGTCAGGACGCGCGCCGCGCCCTGGTACGCGTGCTGGTAGCTCAGCAGGTTGACGTTCTCCTCGTCGAGGTCGACGCCGGCGCTGGACTGCTGCTGGGTGCGCGCGTTGGTGAGCGCGAGGCCGGTCATCGTCGATTCCGACGTGGCCGACCTGGAGGCGGTGCCCACCCCCGCCACGAACGTCGCCCAGACCTGATCGGCGCCGTCCGACGACGCCCCGAGTCGCGCGAGCGCGTCGGCGAACGAGTCGTCGAGTTCCCCCGCCGCGTTCCGCGTCGCCAGCCCACCGGCGTCCGTGGGGACGACGCCGAGTGCCTGGGCGGCGGGGACGCCGGCCGCCAGGGAGAAGAAGGGGGCGCCGGTGGTGCCGGCCGGGGTGGTCCCGGCGGCGTGCAGGGCGTTCACGGTCGTGGCGAGCCGCGTGGCCACGGCGTCGTAGGACGCGGAGGCCTCGGCGAGTGCGCCGCCGGTGCCGGTGCCGGACGCGGGTGCGAGGACCGCGAGGGCGCCACCGATCGACCCGCCGCCCAGTCCGACCACCCCGGCCGTGCCGGTGGTCCATGTCAGGGTGACCGCGGTGCCGTCGGCGAGACGTTCGCCGCCGCCGAGGGCGACCGAGCGGGCGTCGGTGCCCTGCACCAGCGGGTTGCCGCCGAGGAGCACGTCGACCGTGCCGTCGGCGTTCGTCCGGGTGGTGCCGCCGGCGAGCGTGGCGATCTGCTGCGTGAGCTGGTCGCGCTGGTCGAGCAGCTCGTTGGCGTTGCCGCCCGAGGCGAGCGCGGTGCGGATCTGGCCGTTCAGGTCGGCGACCTGCTCCGCGGCGCCGTTCAGCTGGGCGACCTGCCCGGTCAGGGTGCCGCGCACCGAGGACCACTGCGCGTCGACGGCCTTCGAGCCGGCGGCCAGGGCGGCGACGACGGTGCCGGCGGCCCCGAGCACGGCACTGGCGGCACCCGGGTCGTCGGGGTGGCTGGCGAGCTCGCTCCACGACGACCAGAACGCGTCGAGCTTGGCGCTCAGGCCGTCCTTGCCGGGCTCGTGCAGCCCGGTCTCGAGGGCGGAGAGCGCCGTGGCGCGGGCATCGGCGTAGGCCGACGAACCGGCGGCGACGCGGACACCGGCGTCGAGCGTCAGGGACGCCAGGCGGGCGATGCCGTCGACCGAGACGCCCTGGCCGGCGAGGGCCGCGGTGCCCCGCATGAACCCGGTCTGGGTCGCGGGGATCGAGTTCTGCGTGACGCGCTGCCGCGTGTAGCCCGCGGTGCCGGCGTTCGCGATGTTCTGGCCGGTGACGTCGATGCCGGCACGGGCGGCTGCCAGGCCGGAGTAGGCGGTCGCGAGGGATCCGAAGGTACTGACCACGGTGCTACAGCGTCCCCTCGAACAGGCGGGCGCCGTCCTGGCCTGCGCCGGACGTCCCACTGGCGTCGTAGGTGGCGGCACCGGTGACGGTCCCCGCCAGGGTCTCCTCGGTGGCCTGGGCGGCGGCACGGAGGAACCGGTCGTTCTCGTCGCGGAGGGCACCGATCTGGGTGGTCAGCTCGACCATCGCGGTGAGGTGTGACGACAGGATCTCGCCCCACGGCCCGTTCGGTGCCGCGGCGACGACGTCGCGCAGGGGAGCGTCGGCGGCCACGCCCCACTCCTCGGCGACCTCGGCGCTCTGCGCGGCGCGCTCGAGACCGGTGCTGCGGAGCCGGTCGAGGACCTGCTCGACCTCGCGGCTGGCGTGCGACACCCAGCGGGAGCGGCCCGCGGTGAGCAGGAGCTGTTCCTCCTCGAGCTTGAAGGTGAGCAGTTCGAGCAGCTCGCGTTCGCGCCAGAGCACGGCGGACAGGTCGTTCACGCTCATCAGCTCCTCCCAGGTGGTGGTTCGTCGGGGTGGTCCCCGGTCCGTCATCCTGCGGACACCGGGACCTATCGACTCCGTGACCGCGACCGTAAGCCCCGGCGGCCGAGTGCCGTCCCCCGTACTCGTCGACTCTGTGACCCGATGACCCCCGTCGGGGGACAAGAACGGGCGTTCCCGACCCCGGGTCCCCCCAAATGCCGACCCGAAACGGGGCCTGACACCCCCGCACTGGGGACGGTTGTGCACCTGTTCAGCGCATTGCCAGCCGATACATTCAGAACGCACCCCGGGGGACACCCGGAACCGCTCGGGAACGATGCGGGGTGCACCGCTCGGAGGGACCCGGGCGGGTCTTCGGCGTACGCACCGGCCATCCGAGGCCGGCGTCCGTCGCGCCCACGGACGGGTGAGCCGACACACGTCAGGTCGACCAGGGGAACAGCATGGACCGCACCGAACGCAACGCGATGATCGTGGAGCACCTCCCGCTCGTGGGCTACATCGTGGCCGACGTCCGCTCCCGGGCGACGCACCTGGACCGCGACGACCTCGCCGCCGTCGGATCGCTCGCACTCGTCGCAGCCGCCGAGGCCTTCGACCCCACCCTCGGCGTGCCGTTCGGCGCCTACGCCCGCACCCGGATCGCCGGTGCGTTGGCCGACGACATGCGCTCGGCCGACTGGGCCTCCCGCGGCACCCGGAAGCGGATCCGCGAGACCCTGGCAACGCAGGAGGCCCTGTCCGCACGCCTCGGTCGGAGCGTCGGTGCCCAGGAGATCGCCGATGCCATGGGCGTCGACAAGCAGACCGCCGTCGACGCGATGAGCGACGCCGCCCGGACCGTCGCGCCGCTCGACGAGACCGTGCACGACCTCGTCGCCGCGGACCTGCCGCTCCCCGGGGACGACCTGCTCGAGACCGAGAAGCGCCGGTACCTCCGCGCCGCGGTCGAGGCCCTGCCGGAGCGGATGCGCTTCATCGTCGAGGCCGTGTACTTCGGCGACCGCTCGGTCACCGACGTCGCCGCCGAGCTCGGCATCACGCACTCGGCCGTCTCGCAGCAGCGCTCCGAGGCGATGCGTCTGCTCCACGACGGTCTGGCGGCCCACTACGGCGACGGCACCACCGTCGAGCCCGCGAGCCGCACCACCGCGGCTCGCCGCAGCGCCTACCTCGCCCGTGTCGCCACGAACGCCGCCGCCGGTGTCGCCCGTGCCGTGCACGACGCCGCGTCCGGCCCGGCTGTCGCGGCGAGTTGAGACGTCGGCGGAAACTTCTCCGCCGATCCCCTAACGACTCCCGGCAACCGGCCGAGAGTCATCCATGTCAGCCCACGGACGGGCCGACGCACGACCCACATTCACGGAGGAAACCACCATGGGTATGTCCATCAACACCAACCTCTCGGCACTCAACACGTACCGGAACCTCAACGCGACGCAGAACGACCTGTCGAAGTCCCTCGAGAAGCTCTCGACCGGCCTCCGCATCAACCGTGCTGCCGACGACGCTGCCGGTCTGTCGATCTCCGAGGGGCTGAAGTCCCAGGTCGGTGGCCTCACGGTCGCCGCCCGCAACGCGCAGGACGGCATCTCCGTCGTGCAGACCGCTGAAGGTGGCCTCACCGAGACCCACTCGATCCTCCAGCGCATGCGCGACCTGGCTGTCCAGGCCGGCAACGACTCGAACAACGAGGACTCGCGGAAGGCGATCACGACCGAGGTCGGTCAGCTCCAGGAGGAGCTGCAGCGCATCTCGGACTCGACCAACTTCAACGGGATCAAGCTGCTCGACGGCAAGGCCTCCACCACGGCTGCTGGTCCCGGTACCGGCAAGCTGACCTTCCAGGTCGGGGCGGACGGCTCCGACGCCAGCAAGATCGACATCGACCTCACCGGCGCGGACGTCTCGAAGGTCGCCACGGCGGTCAAGGCGCTCGACTTCACCACGGGCGACAACGCTCGCCTCGCGGTGACCGAGCTCGACGCGCAGATCAAGTCGGTCTCGGAGGCTCGTTCCAACCTCGGTGCGGTCCAGAACCGCTTCGACCACGCCATCAACGTGACGAACGTGGCCAAGGAGAACCTCACCGCTGCCGGTTCGCGCATCACCGACGTCGACATGGCGCAGGAGATGGTCAAGTACACGCGCGACAACATCCTCAGCCAGGCCGGCACCTCGATGCTCGCGCAGGCGAACCAGAGCACCCAGGGCGTGCTCTCGCTCCTGCGCTAGCCATCACGACGTCCGTCCTCCGGGCCCGATCGGGTGTCCCGGAGGACGGACGCCACCATCCTGACCACCTCCACGACGCCAGGGAGTGTCGACGATGTCCTCGTCCGTGTCCTCGAGCAGCAGCCTCGCGATCGACGGTCTGGTCAGCGGTCTCAAGACGACCGACCTCATCAACTCGCTGATGAGCGTCGAGGGGGTCCCGCAGACCCTGCTCAAGAACAAGCTCATCACCACCAACTCGTTCATCTCGTCACTGCAGACGCTCAACGGGTTGATCCAGGGGCTCGCCACGAAGGCCGCGGACGCCGCGAAGGCCTCGTCGCTCGACCTCTTCGCCGCGACGAGCACCGCGCCGAGCGCCACCGCCGTCACCGGTACCGGGGCGACCGCCGGCTCCATCAGCTTCACCGTCGGTTCGACCGCCTCGGCACAGGTCGGGGTCACGGCCGCGATGTCGACGTGGTCGACCGGTGCGCAGCCGATCACGATCGTCGGCGCGGGCGGCAAGTCGACCACCGTGACGCCGGCGTCCGGTTCGCTCGACGACGCCGTGTCCGCCCTGAACAAGTCCGGTGCGGGCGTCACCGCGACGAAGGTCTCCGCCGGCACCGACGCCGACGGCAGCAAGCTCTACCGCCTGCAGCTCACGTCCGCCACGACCGGGGCGGCCGGCGGCTTCCAGGTGTACCGGGGCGGCGCCGACGACGTGGCAGCGGGTACCGCGACGAACGTCCTCACCGAGACCGGTGCCGCCGTCGTCACCACGGCGACCGACGCCAGCGTCACCCTCTGGGCCGGCACCGCCGCCGCGCAGTCGGTGACGAGCGCGACGAACACCTTCACCGGGCTCGTCCCCGGGCTGGACGTCACCGTGTCGAAGGCCACCACCGAACCCGTCACCGTGACGGTCGCGCAGGACACCACCAAGGCCCAGTCCGTGGCCTCCGGGCTCGTCGACGCGATGAACGCGGTCGCCGCCTACTACAAGACGAACACCGCGGTGTCGAGCTCGACCAGCGCGACGTCCGGCACCACGACGACGAAGGCCGGCGTCCTGCTCGGCGACGGTGCGTCCCGCGACGCCGTGCAGCGGCTCACGAGCACGATGTCCGCCCCGGTCGACGGCAAGTCGCCGTCGACGATCGGGATCGTGATCACGAGGGACGGCAGCTTCACCTTCGACCCGGAGGTCTTCCAGAAGGCACTCGCCGCCGATCCGAAGGCCACCCAGGCGATGCTCTCCGGCGTCGCCGCGAACGTGGGCGCCGCCGCCAGCGCCGCCTCCGACAAGTACGACGGCTCAATCACCACGTCCATCACCGGGCAGCAGGCCGTCGCCAAGGACCTCAACACCCAGATCGACAGCTGGACCGACCGGCTGACGAGGCGCCGGGCCGCGCTGCAGACCCTCTACTCATCCCTCGAGACCAGCCTCAGCAAGCTCCAGTCGCAGTCGAGCTGGCTCGCCGGCCAGCTGGCCTCGACGTCGAGCTGACGGGAACGACCATGACCTTCGACTTCCAGGCAGCCGCATTCCGCCAGGCCGCCCAGCCGCGCACCGTCACCGACCAGCGTCGTGCCCAGTACACGAACGAGGCCGTGCTGTCGGCGACGCCGGCCCAGCTCGTGACGATGCTCTACGACCGGCTGCTGCTCGACCTGCACCGTGCCGAGGCCGCGCAGGTCGCTGCCGACTGGGAGGCGGCCCGCGAGCAGCTCCTGCACGCCCAGGCGATCGTCGGTGAGCTCTCGAGCACCCTCCGGATCGACGTCTGGGACGGCGGCGAGGGTCTGCTCGCCGTCTACAACTACGCCTCCACCTCGCTCATCACGGCTAACGTGCACCGCGACGTGCAGGCCACCCGTGACTGCATCCGGATCCTCGAGCCGCTGCGTCAGTCGTGGCACGAGGCAGCCGCGTCGCTGCCCGCGACGCCCACCACGCAGCAGCCGACCGGGGGAGCCCTCGGTGTCGCCTGATCCGTCCGCAGAGCTGTCGCCTGAGCAGCCGGACGGACGAGCCGGATGGGAGGCCCTGCTCACCTCCCTGGAGCACGACGCCGCCGGGCAGGCGGCCGACTCCACGGCCGTGGCCGGGTGGTCGGAGCCGGCCGGGCTGGGACCGCTGCCGCGGGACCTGGTGGGACGGGCCTCCCGGCTGCTCGCCGCGCAGCGGGACCGGATGACGGTGCTCGAGGCGGACCGCCGCTCGACGCTGGAGCACCTCGGTGCCCTGCGCGCCGTCGACGCCACGCGCGAGCCCCGCGGCTCCGTGTACCTCGACGCTTCCGCCTGACCCGCGCCCGCGGGCGACGATGTCGTCGTCGTACGACGGCGACCCTGTCGCTCTCGCGCGCGTGCAACCGTCGGCGTGCGCAACCGGCGGCGTCTGCACGGAGCGACGATGTCGTCGTCGTACGACGGCGACCCTGTCGCTCTCGCGCGCGTGCAACTGCTGGCGCGCGCAACGGGCGACGTCGTCGTTGTCGTACGACGTCGGCTCCGTCGCTTCCGCGCGCGTGCAACTGGTGGCGCGTGCACGGGGCGACGATGTCGATGTCGTACGACGTCGACGGTGTCGCTCCCGCGCGTGTGCAACTGTCAGCGCGCGCAACCAGCGACACCGCACACCGACGCCGCACCCGCACCCACCGCCCCCCGTTCGGGGCGACGCCTAACGCGGCGGACGACGGACTCCGATAGCGCCACTCGAGCACGGATCGCTCACCAGTTCGGCCAGGGATCGGCCACCACCGCACGGCGACGTCGCACCGACGACGCCTGACGAGGGGATCCTTCGTGTTCGATTCCGTGACGAGCGTCGCGCTGCAGAGCGCACTCGACGGTCTGTCGATGCGCCAGAAGGTGATCGCGAACAACATCGCGAACATCAACACGACGAACTACCACGCCGAGAAGGTCCAGTTCGAGGACGCCCTGGCGAAGTCGATCGTGGACGGCGACGGTGCCACCACGCCGACGATGGCGCGCAGCCTCGAGCCGACGAACACGAACGGCAACAACGTCAACCTCGACGAGGAGACGCTGTCGAACATCGACACCGTGCTGCGGTACCAGTTCGCCACGCAGGCGATGAACTCCGAGCTCACCAGCGTCCGTGCGGCGATGCGGACGAACTCATGACGACCTTCGACGCGATCGGCATCGCGAGCACCGGCCTGACCGTGCACCGGAAGTGGCTCGACGCCGTCTCGGACAACATCGCCAACGCGAACACCGTGAAGTCGATGGACGACACCGCGTTCCAGGCGCGCTACGTCGAGGTGCAGGAGGGCAACGGCGTCTCCGGCGCCTACGTCAAGGGCGCGGCGTTCGGCAGCGCCGCCGGCCGTGTGACCTACGACCCGGACAACCCGCTCGCGAACGAGGAGGGCTACGTCCGCATGCCCGACATCGACCTCGGCACGCAGATGGCGGACCTCATCATGGCCCAGCGCGGCTACCAGGCGAACGCCGCCGTGGTCGACCGTGCCAAGACCGCCTACGAGGCGGCACTGCAGATCGGGAAGAACTGATGCCCATCGACGCCGTGAACGGTGTGACCACCAACGCGATGACGAACGCCCTGACGAGTGTCTCGGGGACGTCCAGCGACAGCACGAACGCCACCGGTGCCGCCGGCGCGACGACCGACGGCAGCGGGTTCGCCGCGAGCCTCGGCAACGCCGTCGACGGACTGCAGTCGTTGCAGAGCGACTCGAAGACCCTGGCGCTCAAGGCCGTGACCGGCAACCTCGACGACATCCACGACGCCACGATCGCCGCCACCCGCGCGCAGGTCACGCTCGAGCTCGTCTCCGCCGTCCGCAACAAGGGCGTCGACGCCTTCAACGAGATCATGAGGATGCAGGCCTGATGCCCGTCGCCGTCAAGAACGTCTTCGCGCGCCTCAGCGCCTACGTGAAGGGCTTCTCCGCCGCCCAGCGCACCATCGCGATCCTGGCGATCGCGGCGCTCGTGCTCGGCGGGATCGCCCTCGCGTCCTGGCTCGGCAAGGCGTCCTACGCCCCGCTCTTCACCGGGCTCGCCGCGGCCGACGCGAGCTCCATCACGGACCAGCTGCAGACCGACGGTGTGCCGTTCCAGCTCACCGACGGCGGCGCGACGATCCTCGTGCCGCAGGCGCAGGTGTACTCGGAGCGGCTCAAGGCGGCGTCGAACGGCCTGCCGTCGTCGAACGAGGGCGGCTACTCGCTGCTCGACAAGATGGGCGTGACGAGCTCGGAGTTCCAGCAGGACGTCACCTACAAGCGCGCGATGGAGGGCGAGCTCGCCAAGACCATCGGTGCGATGGACGGCGTGCAGACCGCCACCGTGCAGCTCGCGATCCCGGAGAAGTCGGTGTTCGTCTCCGAGGAGAAGGACCCGACCGCGTCGGTGTTCATCGCGACCGAGAACGGCACGCAGCTGAGCACCGACCAGGTGCAGGCCATCGTGCACCTGACGAGCGCCTCGGTCGAGGGCATGCAGCCCACCGACGTCTCGGTCGTCGACGCGAAGGGCCAGACGCTGTCCGCCGTCGGCACCGGTGCGACCGGGAGCGGCGCCGACCAGGCCGCCGACTACGACGCGGCGACGAGCAAGAAGATCCAGGACCTGCTCGACACCACGCTCGGCGTCGGCAACGCGACCGTCGTGGTCTCCGGGACGATGAACCAGGAGTCCGGCACCCGGACGTCCGAGAGCTACACGTCTCCCACGTCGGGCCCGGTCGCACTGAACGAGTCGAGCACCACCGAGGAGTACGGCGCCGGCGCCGGTGCGGGGACCGGCGCGACCGGGGTCCTCGGTCCGGACAACATCGCCGTCCCGAACGGCACCGCGACGAGCGGCACCGGCGACGACGGGTACAAGAACGAATCGGCGACGAAGAACAACGCCGTCGACCACACCACCGAGACCACGCAGATCCCCTCGGGCGGGCTCGACCGGCAGACCATCTCGGTCGCGCTGAACTCGAAGGCCGACGCCGTGCAGAACGCGAACCTGCAGAGCATCAACGACCTGGTGTCCGCCGCCGCGGGGGTCGACCAGAACCGTGGCGACCAGGTCAAGGTCGCGATGATGGACTTCGACACGAGCGCCTCCGACCAGGCCGCGAAGGCCCTCGAGGCCCAGCAGAAGGCCGACCAGCAGGAAGCACTGTGGTCGTCGATCCGCACCGCAGGCATCGTGATCGGCATCGTCCTCGCCGTCATCGCGATCATGTTCTTCGTCGCCCGCCGCAACCGGAAGCAGGAGCGCGAGGCCGTCGACCTCGGCGAGCTCGACGCCTTCGCCGGTGAGACGTTCCAGCTGCCCCTCGCGATGGACGGCGTCGACGACCGGGCGACGCTCGGTGCCGGTGACGCCCCGACCGCGGTGCTGTCGGCGATGCCCGGCGGCGACGCCCCCACCGAGGTGCTGACGACCGAGGAGATCACCGCCGAGCGCCGCCGTCAGGACATCTCCGCCCTGGCCGAGCGCGACCCGAAGCGCACCGCCGAGCTCCTGCGCGGGCTCCTCGACGACCGGGCACCGGTGTGAGCGCGCTGATGCCGAGCCCCGGCGGCGGTTCCGGTCCGAGCGACCGTGCCCTGACCGGTGCGCAGAAGGTCGCGCTCATCCTCATGCAGATGGAGACCGACCGCGCCGCCGAGGTGATGAAGCAGTTCACCGAGATGGAGGCCGAGGAGATCTCCGCCGAGATCGTCCGGATGCGCCGCGTCGAGGACACCGTCGTCGACCAGACGCTGTCGGAGTTCCACCGGATCACGATGAGCGGCCGGCTGCAGAAGCGCGGCGGCAAGGAGACCGCCCTCGGGCTGCTCGAGGCGTCGTTCGGTGCTGAGCGGGCCGCCGGCGTGATGGACCGTCTGGCTTCGAACCTCGCCGGCCAGTCGTTCGACTTCCTCGACGACGCCGAACCCGGCCAGGTCATCTCCCTGCTCGAGGGCGAGCTGCCGCAGACGATCGCGCTCGTGCTCGCCCACCTGGGCCCCGGGCAGGCCAGTGCCGTGCTCGCCGGGATCGACGAGCGCGTCCGCACCGACGTCGCCCAGGCCTTCGCGACCATGGGCAGTGCGACCCCCGAGGCCGTCGGCATCGTCGCCGGTGTGCTGCGCCAGCGCGCCGGGGCCGTCGTGTCGCCGCGCGAGAGCGTCGAGGTCGTCGGTGGCATCGCACCCCTGGTCGACATCATCAACCGCTCGGACGTCGCGACCGAGAAGGCCGTGCTCGAGGGACTCGAAGCCCGCGACCCGGAGCTCGCCGAGGACATCCGCTCCCGCATGCTGACCTTCGAGGACATCGTGAAGCTCGAGTCCCGCGACATCCAGCAGGTGCTGCGCGGCATCGACTCGAAGATCCTCGCGACCGCCATGAAGGGCGCAGCAGGGCCGGTCGTCGAGACCATCCGCGCGAACGTGTCCGAGCGCAACCGCGAACTCCTCGACGACGAACTGCAGGCCATGGGCCCGGTCCGCGTCTCGCAGGTCGAGGAAGCCCGTGCCGAGGTCGTCCGCTCCGTGCGCGAGCTCGAGGCCCAGGGCGTCGTCACCGTGCACCGCGCCGAGGAGGACGAGCTCGTTGACTGACACCGTCGTGCACCGCGTCGCCTTCCCGGTGCTCGCCGACCCCGCCGGACGCGAGCGCGCGTCGAGCGCGGACGTCCGCGGTCACGCGGCCGGGTACACCGCCGGCCTGCGGGCCGCGCAGGCCGAGACCGACGCCCTGCGCGCCCGGCTCGAGGCCGAGCACGCCGCGCGGGTCACCGCGCTGCAGGCCGACACGGCACGCCGGATCGCGGTCCTCGACGCCGCCACGAACGCCATGCTCTCCACGGTCGCACCCGTCCTGGCGGACGCCGAGGCGTCGGTCGCGAGCGCGGCAGTCGACCTGGCCGAGGCCATCGTCGGGAACGTGGTACGCGCCTCCAGGCCCGCACACGACGCGACCGTCGTCGGTCCGGACGGACAGGGCAGCCGGGAGGCACGGATCGCGTCCGGCGCGGAGGCCACCGTCCGGCGGGCGCTCGCGTCCGTGGACCGCACGATCCCGGTGGCCGTCCGGCTGAGCCCGGCGGACGCCGCGCGCGTCGCCGACCTCGACCTGCCGTTGCCGGTCGTCGCCGACGGCGCCCTGCGCGACGGCGACGCCGTCGTCGACCTGCCGGACGGCATGCTCGACGCGCGCATCGCCACGGCGCTCGACCGCGCCCGCACCGCCCTCGGGGTCGACGCGACGGGAACCGACCGGTGACCGCCACGCTGCTCCGTCCGCGCGGTCTCGACGAGGCGCTGCTACGGGCCGCACCCCAGCGGGTCGGTGTGGTCACGAGCGCCGTCGGCCTGGGGCTGACGATCGCCGGGCTCGACGCCCGCGTCGGCGAGGTCGTCACGGTCGGCGCCGAGGACGGCGAGCAGACCGCGGTCGAGGTCGTCGCCACCGATGCCTCGGGCGTCCGCTGCATGCCGCTCGGCCGCCTGACCGGCGTGACCGCGGGCACCCCGGCGCGTCCGACCGGCCGCCCGGTGCTCGTGCCGACCGGATCCGGTCTGTTCGGCCGCGTGCTCGACGGACTCGGCCGACCGATCGACGACCGCGGCCCGCTGGAGGGCCCCGGCGGCGAACCGGTCACCTGGGTCCCGCTCGACCACGACACCCCGAGCGCGATGGCCCGGACCCGCATCGACACCCCGATGCAGCTCGGCGTCCGCGTGCTCGACACCCTGACCACCGTCGGCCGCGGTCAGCGCATGGGCCTGTTCGCCGGGTCCGGCGTGGGCAAGTCGTCGCTGCTGTCGATGATCGCGCGGGGGAGCGACGCGGCCGTCAACGTCATCGCCCTGGTGGGGGAGCGCGGCCGCGAGGTGCGCGAGTTCCTGGAGGACGACCTGGGACCGGAGGGGCTCGCCCGCTCGATCGTCGTCGTGTCGACCTCCGACGAGCCCGCGCTCATGCGCCTGCGCGCAGCGTTCGTGGCCACCCGCATCGCCGAGTCGTTCCGCGACGCCGGCCAGGACGTCGTGCTCATGATGGACTCGCTCACCCGCGTCGCGATGGCGCAGCGTGAGATCGGGCTGTCGGTGGGGGAACCGCCGGCCACCCGGGGCTACCCGCCGTCGACGTTCTCGGTGCTCGCGGGACTGCTCGAGCGCGCCGGGACCGACCGCGTCGGCAGCATCACGGGCATGTACACCGTGCTGGTCGACGGCGACGACCACAACGAGCCGATCGCCGACGCGGCCCGCAGCATCCTCGACGGCCACGTCGTGCTCGACCGCAAGCTCGCGATCACCGGGCACTTCCCGTCGGTCGACGCCCTCGGCTCGGTGTCCCGCGTCGCCTCGAAGGTCACCCGACCCGAGCAGCGTGCCGCCGCCACCGTGCTGCGGAAGGTGATGGCCGCCCGTGCCGGCGCCCAGGACCTGCTCGACGTCGGTGCGTACCAGCGCGGGTCGAACCCGCTCGTGGACGCCGCCGTCGACCACCAGGGATCGATCGACGCGTTCCTGCGCCAGGGCATGGACGAGCGGGCGACCGCCGACGCGTCCTGGCAGCGCCTCGGCGGCCTCGTGCAGCAGCTGGGGGTGTCGTGATGGCCCGCCGCTTCCCGCTCGCCGGACTCCTGCGCCTGCGTCACACCGAACAGGACCGTGCCGCCGCCACGCTGGCCACCGCGAACGAGCGCGTCCGTGACGCGGCCGACGCCCGGATCGCCGCACGCCGGAGCCTCGCCGACAGCGAGGACGCCCAGCCCATCCAGGACGCCGCCACCCTGAGCGCCGTCGCCGCAGCACGTGCCGCGACCCGCGGGATGCTCGAGGAGCTCGACGCCGTGGTGCAGAACCGCCGTGCCGACGCCGACCGGGCACAGCAGGACTACACCGCCGCCCGTCGTGCCGCCGTCGGCCTCGAGAAGCTCGAGGGCAAGCACACCGAGCAGCAGGCGGCCGAGGAACTCCGGACCGAACAGAACGCCCTCGACGAGATCGCGGCACGACGCCGCACGGAAGGTGGTGCCCGATGAGCGTCGAAGCGGTGCTCTCCCGGATCTCGGAGATCCGGTCCCAGATCGACACGCTGCGCGGCGGGACTGCCACGGCTGCCCCGAGCGCGTCCGCCACCGGCGGTGCCGCGGGGTCCTCGGCCTTCGCCGACGCCCTCGCCACCGCCGACGGCACGACCGGCGCGGCGACCGCTGCCGGTGCCACCGCCGCAGCCTCCGCGACGGGCACCCGTGCCCCCGCGACCTCGGTCGACGCCGGGGCTGGAACCCTCGCCACCGGAAGCGGTGCGACCGGCGCCGACGTGGTGGCCGACGCGAAGAAGTACCTCGGTGTGCCGTACGTGTTCGGCGGGGAGACGACCGCGGGCATGGACTGCTCGGGCCTGGTGCAGACGGTCTTCAAGGACCTCGGGGTCACGATGCCCCGGGTCGTGCCGGACCAGGCGAAGATGGGCGTCGAGGTCGGCTCCCTGAAGGACGCGCAGCCCGGCGACCTGATCATCCCGAAGGGCGAGGGCCACGTCGTCATCTACGTCGGCGACGGCAAGGTGCTGCACGCGCCGCGCCCCGGCAAGGACGTCCGGATCGTCGACAACTGGTACTCCCAGGGCGACATCGCGACCATCCGCCGGATCGTCCCCGCACAGGCGGCCCCGGCGGCCGTCGCCGCGCCGACCGCCTCGACAGCGCGTTCCGCGACCGACCTGCAGACCGCCGCGCTGCTGTCCATGATGCAGTCCGGGAGCGCCGCATGAGCCTGACCATCGCCACCCAGCCGTCCGTGCCCTCCGCACCCGGCCCCACCCGGGGTGCATCGTCCGACCCCGCTGCTGCCGGGTCCTTCGGTGCGGCACTGACCGCCGCCGTCGCGACCGAGCGGCGCCCCGGAGACGGTGCGGCCGGGCGGGACGACACCGACGGCCGCACGGCGGACGGCTCGGCCGCGACGCCGAGCACCGCCGCCACGCCGTCTGCGTCGGCGTCGGCGTCGGACCAGTCGGTGCCCGCGACCGGTTCCCCGTCGGGTGACGCGCAGGCGCTGCTCGCCGCCGGACTCGTGGCCGTGGCCGCACCGACCGCTCCGGCGGGCCTCGCGGGTGGCACGGGGGACCAGTCGGCCAGCAGCGCCGCCGAGACACCCGCCGGCGACCAGCACGTCGCCGTGGCCACGGGGGTGACGGCCGGAACGACCGCGACACCGGCGTCGGTCAACGAGCACACCTCGACGCCGGTCCCGTCGACCCCGGCGCCGACCACCGCCTCCGCCACGGCGGCCCCGCAGCAGACACCGGCATCGGGCGGTGCACGGCAGAACGCTGCCGGAGCGACGACGGGCACGGCGACCACCGCCACGACGACGCCCGCCGTGTCGCCCGCCGGCACCGCGTCTCCGGCCGCCGCCGCGACGATCGTCGCGGGCGCCACCCCCGCGATCACCACAGCCGCGACGACGGCCGTCTCGACGACCACTGTCTCGACGACCGCAGCCGCGACCGACGTGGCGACCACCGCCCCGACGGCCGCTGCCGCGATCGCGGCCCCCGCCGCCACCCGCACCGCCGACGGCGACACCGCCACCGTGGCCCCGGGCCAGGCGCCGGTGGTCACGGCCGCCCCTGCAGCCGGCACGGGCTCCCGAGCCGGCCACGGGACGGAGCAGCACGCGTCGACGCCGGGTGATCCGGGCCTCCCGGCCGTCGCTCCCAGCCGCGGTGGCGAGACGCCGTTCGTCATGTCGACGACGCCGACCACCGCGCCCGCCGCGGCGACCGCGCCGGCCCCGGCACCGCTTGCCCAGCAGCTGGCGCGACCGGTGTTCTCGCTCGCACAGGCCGGCCCCGGCGAGCACGTCGTCACCGTGCAGGTCGTGCCGGACAGCCTCGGCCCGGTCACGGTCCGCGCGCACGTCACCGCGCACGGCATGCACGTCGAGCTGTTCGCCGCGTCGGACGCCGGCCGGGAGGCCGTCCGCCAGGTCCTGCCGGACCTGCGGCGGGACGCGGCCGGCACCGGTGTGAGCACCACGCTCGACCTGTCGTCGCAGAACCAGCCGCAGGACGCGCCGGGTCGCGACGAGCGTCCGGCCGCGCGTGCCCTGCCTGGCGACCCCGGCCTGGAGGCGCGGGTCACCCCGCGCGCGCAGCCCACCGCCCACACGCCCTCCATCCGCACCGCGGGACTCGACGTCCTCGCCTGATCCGGCTCACGAACAGGAACTCACCATGCCCATCGACGGCATCACCGGCAGCGTGGACCCGACCGCGCAGTCAGCGGCACTGGCCGCCAACTCGACGGCCCAGAAGTCCCAGACGATGGACTCCGAGGTCTTCATGAAGCTGCTCGTCACGCAGCTGCGCAACCAGGACCCGTCCTCGCCGATGGACACCAACCAGATGATCAGCCAGCAGACGCAGCTCGCGATGATGGAGCAGATCACCAACCAGACCACGACGGGGAACGAGAACTTCTCGCTCCAGATGCGCATCGCCGCAGCGAACCTCGTCGGCAAGCAGGTCAGCTACACCGACGCCGACTCGGGCAAGTCCGTCACCGGGACCGCCTCGGCCGTGTCGTACGCGAACAGCGTCCCCACGGTCACCGTGAACGGGAAGGAGGTCGCCCTCGACGTGATCTCCGGCATCACCACCACCGCTCCGGCGTCCTGACGCCCGCTCGTTCCTTCCTCGTTCTTCCTCGTACTCCCTCGTTCTTCCTCGCTCTTCCTGCCTCTCCGAAAGGACGCACCATGCTCCGCTCGCTCTACTCCGGGATCTCCGGCCTCCGCTCCCACCAGCAGATGCTCGACGTCACCGGCAACAACATCGCCAACGTCAACACGGTCGGCTTCAAGTCGTCGACCACCGTCTTCCAGGACACCCTGTCGCAGATGACCCAGGGTGCCGGCGGACCGCAGACCGGCATCGGCGGCACGAACCCCGCCCAGATCGGCCTGGGCGTGCAGGTCGCCGGGGTCTCCACGAACTTCTCGCAGGGCTCGGCGCAGGCCACCGGCAAGGCGACCGACCTGATGATCTCGGGCGACGGCTTCTTCGTCACCCGCCTGGGCAACGACACCGTCTACACCCGCGCCGGTGCGTTCGACTTCGACGCGGACGGGCGTCTGGTCACCGCCGACGGCAAGATCGTGCAGGGCTACCCGGCCACGAACGGCGTCGTCAACGAGAACGGCCAGCTGTCCGACATCACGCTGCCGCTCGACGCCGCGGCCCCGGCGGTCCGCACCACCGCCGCCACGGTCGCTGGCAACCTGCCGTCCGAGACCGCGGTCGGCCAGACCATCACGCGTGAGGCCACCGTGTACGACGCATCGGGTGCCAAGCACACGATGTCGCTCGCCTACACGCGCACCGCCGACGGCTGGGACGTCACCGGGCGCAACGGCCAGGGCACCACGGCGACGACCTCGCTGACCTTCGGCACCGACGGCAAGCTGACCGCCGGCGGCACCCTCGCCGTCGGAGGAATCCGGGTCGACATGGGCGACCTGACCGGTTTCGCCTCGCTCAACACCGCGGCGATCGGCTCGCAGAACGGCCGCGAGGCCGGCGCGCTGCAGGGCTACTCGATCTCGAAGGACGGCACCGTCACCGGCACGTTCTCGAACGGCGCATCGCTCGCGCTCGGCCGCATCGCCCTCGCCACGTTCGCCAACCCGGCCGGCCTCGAGAAGACCGGGGCGTCGGGCTACCGCGCCACCGCGAACTCGGGCGGTGCGACCGTCGGCGGTCCCGGCTCGGCGGGCGTCGGTTCGCTCGCTGCGGGGACGCTCGAGATGTCGAACGTCGACCTGTCGCAGGAGTTCACGAACCTGATCGTGGCGCAGCGCGGGTTCCAGGCGAACGCCCGCATCATCACCACTTCGGACGAGGTGCTGCAGGAGCTCACCAACCTGAAGCGCTAGGCGCGGGGCTCGCGTCGCGGGCGCTGCGCTCGCGTCGCCGGGTGCTTGGTGAGCAGGAACGGTCGGGTGCTGAAGGGGGACTCGACCGTTCCTGCTCACCATCGTTCGTGGTGCAGGGAGTTCGGCGTCGGTGCGTGACGAAACTGCGCCCCGTGACGTCTCATCGGTGCGATGCGCGAGAACCCCGACACCGACCACCAGTCCGACCACCGCTGCGCCAGCGTCTTCGACCGCTGGCGGTGTGATCGACCACGCGGCCACGACGGCGTGCACGAGTCGCGTGCTCCCGGCGGCCGCACGAGCTGGAACGACGCGCTGACCGGGTGCCGGCTCTCGGACGTCTGAGCCGGAGCGCTGTCCGGGTGCGTCACACGTCGTCCGGAGCGGTGGCGGCGAGGGTACGGCTCGGGTATGGTCAGCGCATGCTGACCATTGCCTCGCGGCACGACGTGCTGAACCGCCTCGGGCGGGCGCTCTCCGACCCCACGCGTGCGCGGATCCTGCTCCGGCTGCTCGACGAACCCGGCTACCCGGCGCGGCTCTCCGAGGAACTCGAGCTGACGCGGACGAACGTGTCGAACCACCTGGCGTGCCTGCGCGGCTGCGGGATCGTCGTCGCCGTGCCCGAGGGGCGTCGGACCCGCTACGAGATCGCCGACCGCAACCTCACCCGCGCGCTCGAGTCCCTGGTCGACGTGGTGCTGGCGGTGGACGTCACCGACGACGACGGATGCGAGGTCGAGCGGTGACCACGACCGCGGTGTCGCTCGCACCGGCTCGTGTCGGCGTGCTCCGGAGACGGATCAGGTGGATCGTCGCGGCGACCATCGCCTACAACGTGATCGAGGCCGTCGTGGCGATCGCCGCCGGTTCGGTTGCCTCGTCCACCGCGTTGATCGGCTTCGGGCTCGACTCGATCGTCGAGGTCCTGTCGGCGGCGGCCGTCGCGTGGCAGTTCGCCGGGCGCGACCCGGAAGCCCGGGAACGAACGGCGCTGAAGGTGATCGCGGTCTCGTTCTTCGGGCTCGCCCTGGTGGTCAGTGCCGATGCCGTCCTGACCTTCGCGGGTGTCCGGTCGCCGGAGCACAGTCCGGTCGGCATCGTCCTGGCCGCGGTGAGCCTGGCGGTCATGCCGTTCCTGAGCCTCGTCGAACGGCGGACCGGACGCGAACTCGGTTCGGCGTCGGCGATCGCCGACTCGAAGCAGACGCTGATCTGCAGCTACCTGTCGGCGGCGGTGCTGCTCGGCCTGCTGGCGAACAGCCTGTTCGGCTGGTGGTGGGCCGATCCGCTCGCAGGACTCGTCGTGGTCGTGTTCGCCGTGCGCGAGGGCCTCGAAGCCTGGCGCGGTGACGCGTGCAAACAGCCGGTGTCGGCGCTGACGGGGGAGCGCGAGCGCGAGGGTTGCGACTGCTGCTGAACGGAGTCTGCCTGTGGTCGGCGGTTCAGCCGGCTTCGGACTCGCTGACGTGACTGACCGCGTCACCGACGATGTGGGCGATGTGCTCGTCGTGCAGCGAGTAGACGGCATTCCGCCCGATGCGCTCGACCTGCACGATGCCCGCGAGCCGCAGCGTGCGGAGGTGCTGGGACACCAGGGGCTGCGACAGCTCGGTCGCTTCGGCGAGGGAGCCGACGTCGGAAGGCTGGGAGATCAACGCCGACAGGATCCGGAGTCGGGCGGGCGAGGACAGCGCCTTGAAGAGTTCGGCTGCTGCTTCGATCCCGTCTGACATGGACTCATGTAAGCGCACGCGCATACGTGCATGCAACACGACGGCCCCGGCGCGGTGCGTCGGGGCCGTCGTGCAGGTCCGTCGATCGGTGCTGATCACGGGCCTGCGCTGATCAGGAGATCAGTGCTCGTCGTAGTGGTCGCCGTGCTGGGCGTGCTTGTGTCCGTCGTGGACGAAGTCGACGTGGTCCTCGTGCTGGACCGTCTCGTGGCCGCAGCCGTCCTGGTGGGTGTGCTCGGCGACGGTGTGCTCGGCGCTGTTCTCGTGCTCGGCCATGGTGACCTCCTGCTGATCGTCGGTTGGGATGCCCTCAGCGTAGAGCACGTATGCAGAAGTAGCAATACATTTATAGATGAGAACGGATGTCAGCCCGGGAACCGCTGGGTTCCCGCGACGGCCGACGTCGGCAGCGCGTCCCCGGGGATCGCGACTCCGGCGGTGAGTGCCGACGTCCACTCCGCGGTCGGTGCGACGGCGGCGAGGTTCGACTGCAACAACGCCATCAGGGTGCGATGCACCGTCTCGGCGGACACGGCCCCGCCGGCGTTGACGATGTTGATCGCGCCGGTCGCGTCGGACAGCACCTCGACCGAGACGCCGAGCGCCTCCGCCTCGGCTGCCGAGGCGATGATGCAGTTGTTCGTCATGAAGCCGACCAGGGTGACCGTGTCGACCGACCGCTCCTGCAGCCAGGCGAGCAGGTCCGTGTGGGCGAAGACGGAGCTGAACTGCTTCGTGACCTGATGCCACTCGGGCGTCCGTCGTCGCTCGATCTCGGGGTGCAGGGCGAACGCCTCCGTCGTCGGGTTGAACACCGGCGCAGCGTCACCGGCGGTGTGCTGGACGACGACGATCGGCGTGCCGGCAGCCGTCGCGGCGTCGATCGCGGTCGTGATCTGGGCGAGCGCGTCGTGGACGGGCGGGAACCGGACCTCGAGTGGACCGCTGAAGTACTCCAGCTGGATGTCGACGAGGACGAGGGCGCGCTGGGGATCGGACACGGGAGCTCCTTGGGTCGGTGTGCGTACTCGACGATCCTCGTCCGTGAACACGCTCGGTGCGATTGGCACGCGTGCATCGGTACGATGGGTCCAGGCCAAACCGGAGGAGTCGCGCGTGCGGATCGCCATCTACGCCTTCGACGGCATCACGATGTTCCACCTCTCGGTCCCGCAGATGGTGTTCGACGAGGTCACCCGGCTCGGGCTCGCCGACTGGGAGACCGTCGTGTTCTCCGACCGGCACGGCTCGGTCCGGACCGCCGAGGGACTGACGCTCGGTCCGGTGCAGGGGCTCGACGCCGCCGCGGACGCCGACCTGGTCGTGGTGCCGTCCTGGACCGACGACGGCACCCGCCTGCCGACACTGACGGAACGGGCGGTCGTCGACGCGCACGCGCGGGGATCGGTCGTGGTCGGTCTGTGCCTCGGGTCGATCGCGGTCGCCGGTGCCGGGCTCCTCGCGGGACGCAGCGCCGTCACGCACTGGCGCGAGGTCGATCGGCTCGCCGCCGCGCACCCCGACGTCACCGTGGACGCCGACGTGCTCTACGTCGACCACGGTGACGTGCTGACCTCGGCGGGCACGGCGTCCGGGCTGGACGCGTGCCTGCACGTCGTGCGGACGCGGCTGGGCGCCGAGGCGGCGAACCGGGTCGCGCGGAGCCTGGTCGTCGCGCCGCACCGAGAAGGCGGGCAGGCCCAGTACATCGAGCGCCCGGTCGTGCAGCGTCGGGGCGACGACCCGGTGGCGACGGCATCGGCCTGGGCGGTCGAGCACCTGGACGAGGATCTCGGCGTCGACCGACTCGCTGCGGCGGCCCACATGAGCCGCCGTAGCTTCGTCCGGGCCTTCAAGGCATCGACCGGCACCACCCCGGCGGCCTGGGTACGGAGTCGCCGTCTGGACGAGGCCCGTCGGCTGCTCGAGGCCACCGACCTGCCTGTCGACCGGATCGCCGCAGCGTGCGGGTTCGGCAACCCGGTCACGCTGCGGCAGAACTTCGCCGCGGCGTTCGGTAGCACTCCCTCGAGCTACCGCCGACGGTTCGACGCGCGGCCCTGACCGGCCGGCCGAGCGAGTGCGTTCCTTCCCATGACGGCTGCGATGGGAACGGGAATCGGGCGTACCTGGTCAGAACGACAGACCGGGTACGCCCGTTTCGACCAGGTGTGCCCGGAATTGCCCTACGACGACGTGGGCGGTGACGCCACCGATTCGATGCCGTCCAGCCGCGCCTCTTCCGCGTCGTACCCGGCGCGCACCTGACGCAGCACCAGGTCGTCGATCTCGTCGGCGTCCCGCAGGCGCAACAGGGTGTTCGCCTTGTGCTGGACGAGTGCGAGCTCGAGGGCGACCGCGTTGTCGTGCCGCTGCAGCGCGGGGTGGTCGTCGTCGTCCCCTTCGCGGGCCTCGATCACGTCGAGGTGCGCCTCGTACTCCTTCCGCAGGCGATCGACGGTGGCACGATCGGCTCCGGTCGACCGTGCGAGACGGGGGAGCGCATCGAGCGCCTCCTCGATGGCGGTGCGTTCGGCGTAGCGACGTTCCTCGCTGACGGACTCGTCCTCGGGCAGCGCGGCGCGGCGCAGGACGGCCGGCAGCACGAGGGCCTGCCCGACGATCGTGACGATGACCACACCGGCGGTGACGAAGACGATGAGGTCCCGCTCGGGGAAGTCACCGCCGGACTCGAGGGTGCGCGGCACGGCGACGGCCATGGCGAGCGACACCGCGCCCCGGAACCCGGCGAACCCGCTGACGAGCCGGTCGCGGTGGCCCTCACGGGGTTCCCCGCCGGTGCGTCGGGTGACGAGCCAGATGGTCCCGCCCGCGGCGTTCAGGAACGCGAACCGCACGATGACGAGCAGCACCGCGACCGCGAAGACGATCCCGGTCCCGCGCAGCAGGTCGGCGGGGTCGAGTGCGCGTGCGGCGACCATCGCCTCGATGCCGACCAGGACGAACAGCGCGCCGTTGAGCAGGAAGGTCAGGAACGACCAGAACGCGCGCACCTGCTGACGGGTCTCGGCACGGTCGAGCTTGGGGCCGACCTGGCTGACGACGATGCCGGCCGCCACGACGGCGAGCACGCCGGAGGCGCCGATGGCCTCGGCGGCCAGGAAGGCTGCGAAGGGCACGAGCAGGGTGACGAGGTTCTCGAGCACGACGGTGTCGACGCGCCGCAGCACCATCGTCCCGATCCACGCGGCGGCGAGCCCGGCGGCGACCCCGCCGATGTAGGACAGGACGAGCATGCCGGACACGCCCCAGAACGTGAGCTCCTGCGTGCCGACGGTGACGGCCACCGCGATGCCGTAGACGACGAGGGTGGTGCCGTCGTTCACCAGGCTCTCGGCCCGGAGCACCGTGACGTTCCGCCGCGGCAGCATCTTCGTGAGCACACCGACCGCGGTCGCGTCGGTCGGGGCGACCGCGGCGCCGAGCACCCAGGCCGGCCCCCACGGCATCCCGAGCAGGTGCAGCAGCACGGCGACGGCACCGGCGGTCACCACGACGAGCAGGGTGCCCATCAGGACGATGCCGCGCAGGTTCTTCCGGATCTCGCGGAGCGACGTCGTCAGGCTCTCCCAGTAGAGCAGCGCCGGCAGGAACAGCAGCAGCACGGCCTCGGCGGGGAGCTCGACGTCCGCGAACTCCGGCACGAGCCCGAGCAGCGCGCCGAAGACCAGGAGCAGCACGGGTGGTGCGATCCGGATCCGGTCGGCCACGGCCGCCGTCAGTGCGATGGCGAGGCCGAGCACGACCACCAGTTCCGGTCCCAGCACGTGCACTCCGATCGTCGTCCGACCCGCCAGTCAACGCCGATCCACGGTGGATCCTTCCAGAACAGCCGGACGACGCGCCGCACCACACCCGGACGACGCGCCGCACCGCGCCGCACGACGCGTCACGAGCCGCCGCGTCACACCGCCCGCGGCCGCCGCACCACCCGCCGCCACCACGCGCGCCACGGCAGGGAGCTCACCAGCGCCGACCCGATCACGACGGTCCCGAACCACCCCACGACGACGCCCGGGATCGGCACGAGCAGACTCGCCCACAGCAGCACCGACAGCACGCCGAGGACGTACGCCGCCCCGGCCTTCAGGTACCGCAGCCGCTTCAGCCCCGCAGCCTGGTCCACCCGCGAGGTCAGGCGGGCGAGGAAGACGGCGCCCACACCGATCGCCCCGATGGCGACGGCGGCCTGCTCGAGGGCCCCGAGCCCGTCCGATCCGAGCGGCCCGGACCCCGACAGGCTGTACACGCCGTCGAGGATCTCGAACAGCATGAACACGACGAGCCCCCGCTCGAACACGACGGTCGACGCGTACAGGTGGATGCGCCAGGCTCCGCGGCCGACCCCGATCGACGCCGTGTCCGACCCGCCGCCGACGGGGCCGCTGCGCAGCGCCCACGACGCGGTCCGCTTCGACACGAGGTACGCGGCGATGCCGGCCACCCCGCCGAGTGCGACCGGCAGCAGCGCACCGGCGGCCCACCCGGAACGCGACCCGACGAGCACGGAGGTCACCACGACCCCTGTCAGAGCGGTGACCAGCGACCAGACGCGGGGTCGCGCGACGGAGGCGAGCCGCGCCTCCAGGCTGCCCAGCCACGACCTGCGGGACGCGCGGTCGGTGTTGAACAGGTACTCGGCGAAGACCTGCCAGATGAACGCGGCGCCGAAGGCGGCGAGGGCGGGACGCACCTCGGCCAGGTGCGCGGAGAACGAGCCGGGCGCGAAGACGGCTTCCTCGACCGAGCTGGCCGGGTCGGTCGCGTCACCGACCGCGACGGCGGCCGGAGGCAGGAGCAGGCGCATCGCGAGCACGCCCGCGACGATGCCGAGCGACAGGAACAGCCGCCGGGCGGGGGAGTGCAGCCGGCCGGCGATGCCGGCCATCGGCACGGACGAGTCCGCGGCCATCGCGATCTCGAGGAACGCGAGGGCCACGAAGGCGAGCGCTGCGGCGGGGCCGAGCACCAGCCAGGCCGCCGCGGCGGCCGCGACGGTGATGAGCAGGGGGACGGTCAGGAGTGATCTCGTGGCCATCTGCCCATCCAGCACGGTCGGCCTGGGCGGCGCATGGAGCGCTCCTGGGCATCGGCCTGGAGGCCCGTGGGGACCCCGCAGAACGGGTGACGGCCCGTCCCCACTTGCGGGGACGGGCCGGCCGGGGGGAACGCAAAACACCGGTGTTCGCGTGTTGAACCGCGGTCTGCGCGTGTTCAACCGGCGAACACCGGTGTCTTGCGGGGGTTCAGCGTCAGTCGTGGAACGTCTCGATGGACGCGCCGAGCGAGTTGAGGCGCTCCTGCAGCTGCTCGTAGCCACGGGCGATGATGCCGACGTTGCGCAGGACGCTCTCGCCCTTCGCCGCGAGCATCGCCAGCAGGATCACCACGGCGGGCCGCAGTGCCGGCGGGCAGCTGATCTCGGCCCCGGAGAAGTGCGTCGGGCCGGTGACGTCGAGGCGGTGCGGGTCACGCAGGGTGACGCTCGCGCCCAGGCGGGTGAGGTCGAGCAGGTGGATCGCCCGGCCCTCGTAGACCCAGTCGTGCACGAGCGTGGTGCCCTCGGCCATGGCCGCGATCACGACGAAGAACGGCAGGTTGTCGATGTTCAGGCCGGGGAACGGCATCGCGTGGATCTTGTCGATCGGCGCGTGCAGCTCGGACGGGTGCACCGTGATGTCGACGAGGCGGGTACGGCCGTTGGCGGCGGCGTACTCCTCGCTGACGTCGAAGCGCAGGCCCATCTCGGCCAGGGTCGCGAGCTCGATCTCGAGGAACTCGATCGGCGCACGCGTCACGGTGAGGGTCGACGCGGTGACGATGCCGGCGGTCAGCAGGCTCATCGCCTCGACCGGGTCCTCGCTCGGCCAGTAGTCCACGACCTCGTCGATCTTGCTCTTGCCGGTGATGCGGAGCGTGGTGGTGCCGATGCCCTCGATCTGCACCCCGAGCAGCTCGAGGAAGAAGCAGAGGTCCTGCACCATGTAGTTGGGGCTGGCGTTCCGGATGACGGTCTCGCCGTCGCGGGCGGCGGCGGCCAGGATCGCGTTCTCGGTCACGGTGTCGCCGCGCTCGGTGAGCACGACCGACTTGGTGGGGACGGTCTGGTTCGCGACGTCGACCTCGTACCAGCCGGAGGTCGCCTCGACGTCCACGCCGAACGGACGCAGCGCGATGAGGTGCGGCTCGACCGTGCGGGTGCCGAGGTCGCAGCCGCCGGCGTAGGGAAGGCGGAAGGACTCGTACCGGCCGCTGAGCGGGCCGAGGAACATGAGCACGCTGCGGGTGCGGCGGGCGGCGTCGGCGTCGATCGCGTCGAGGTGCAGGTCGTCGGGGGCGACGATCTCGAGGGTCTCGCCGTCCTCCGACCAGGTGACGCTCGCGCCGAGGCTGCGGAGCACGTCGATGATGCGGTCGACCTCGACGATCCGGGCGACCTTGTGCAGACGGGTCACGCCGCGGTTGAGCAGCGAGGCGCAGAGCAGCGCCACGGCGGCGTTCTTGCTCGAGTTCACCGCGATGGAGCCGCTGAGCTTCCGGCCGCCCTGCACGCGCAGGTGGGCGCGCTGCGGGGCGCCGCCGATCGAGACGATCTGCTGGTCGAGGGCGTCGCTGATGCGGGTGAGCATCTCGAGGGACAGGTTCTGCCCACCCTGCTCGATGCGGTTGATCGCGCTCTGGCTGGTGCCGACGCGTTCGGCGAGCTGGGCCTGCGTCATGCTGCGGCCCTTGCGGGCGCCCCGGATCAGGGCGCCGACCTCACGGAGGGGTGCTGCGGTCGCCGGAGATGCCGGCGAGACGACGGTGGTGGTGTCGGTCATGCGCGCCACGCTAACACGCTCATGAGATAAACCGATGGAAGATCGACACCCGTTGCGCGTCCTGAGGTCTCGAATACGTCACAGTTGGGAATTTCGGGGGACGAACGCTCAGGCATCGGTCAGGCGGCCGTCGACGACGGTGACCAGGCGGTCGAGCGCGTCGCGGTGGACGAGATCGTGCGTGACGAGCATCGTCGCCGTGCCCTGCTCGTGCGTGAGGCGCGCGATCAGCGCCATGATCTCGGCGCCTCGCTCCTGGTCGAGCGCGCTGGTGGGTTCGTCGACGAGCAGGACGGACGGGGTGTTCACCAGGGCGCGGGCGATTGCGACCCGTTGCCGCTGGCCGCCGGAGAGCTGCGCGGGTCGCTTGCCGCGGTGCTCGGCGAGACCGACCGCTGCCAGCAGCGCATCGGCACGGGTGCGCACCGCGGTCCGGTCTCGGTGGCCGCCGCCGAGCTCCGCCATGACGAGCAGCTGTGCCCGAGCGGTGAGCGACTCGATGAGGTTCGACTGCTGGAACACGATGCCGACCTGTCCGCGGCGGAGCGTCGTCGCCTCGTTCGGGCTCAGGGTCGCTGCGTCGACGTCGTTGATCCACACGTGCCCGGAGTCCGGGCGGATCAGGGTCGCCGCGACCGCGAGGAGCGAGGACTTCCCGGAGCCGGAGGGCCCGGTGATGCCCGTGACGACCCCGCTCGGAGCGGTCAGGGACACGCGGTCCACCGCCGTGATGCGGGAGTCGCCGTCGGGGAAGGTGAGGGTGACGTCGTCGAGGGTGATCATCGGTTGCTCCCGAGTGCGGTGAGGGGGTCGGCCTTGGTGACCGTGCGGAGTGCGACGGCGGCACCGGCGAGGCCGAGGACGACCATCACGGCGGCCGGCAGCAGGGTGGTGAGCGGGCTGAGCAGGAACGGCAGGACACCGTTCGCGAGCGTCCCCAGGACCGACACGAGACCGATCCCGACCCCGACGCCCGCGGCCAGGACGACGAGTGCCTGGCCGAGGGCATCGCCCACGAGCGACGCGTCGGAGGCGCCGAGGGCCTTCAGGACGGCGATGTCGTCGGCACGCTGCAGCGTCCACACGGTGAAGAACGCCCCGACGACGAGCGCGGAGACACCGAAGAGCATCACGATCATGAGTCCGAGGGACCCGACCTCCGACTTGAACGTCTCGAGCGCGGTGAGGCTGGCGAGCGGCGACTCGGCGACGGTGCGCGTGCGGTCCGCCGTGCTGCCCCAGTCCGGCGTTCCGGAGACGGCGAGCACGGTCGCTTCGCCGTTCCCGCCGAGGCGCCGGTCGGTCGACGCCCACGCCGTCGGGGAGAGCGCGACGACGGGGGTGTGGCTGTACCAGGCGTCTCCGCCGACGGTGGCGACCCGGTACGTCGTCCCGGTGATCGTGACGGCGTCCCCGACGGCGACGTCGAGGTCCTTCGCTGCGCCGGCGGACAGGCCCACCGTGTCGTCGGACCTCGGAGCCAGGTCGGTGACCGTCGACGCGGGGGCTCCCCGTGGGACGCCGAACAGGGCGACGGCGACCGCTGGTGCGGCTTCGGCGTGCACGGCGGCGCGCCCCTGTGCGATCCCGATCGGCGTGACCTGCTCGACGCCGGAGGACTCCCGCCACGCGGACACCGTCGCGGCGTCGATCGTCGACTGCGAGAACGATGGTTGCCCGGTCGAGGACCCCTGCAGGACGAGCCGGTTCCCGGGGAGGCCGAGGACCGCGGACACGTTCTGCGCGGCGAGGCCGCCGGTCAGGCCAGCGAGGAAGCCGACGAGGAGTGTGATCAACGACACCACGGACCCGATGAGCACGAACCTGCCACGGGCAGATCGGAGGTCGCGCCAAGCGACGAACACGATGGTTCCTTCCCGACGGCAGGGACGCTCCCTGCCGTCCAGACGAGCCTCGCCGTCGTGGGTCCAAGTGCCATCGCCGGGAGGTTGACTGCTCTCGTCCGACTTCTGGTTGATGTCCGGTGGGTCGTGGCCGCCGTACGCTGCAACGGACATGGCACACAGCACCCTCACGCCCGTGTTCGTCGGGCTCCGCACCGGACTGCACGTGCTGTTCGCCGCGCTCGTCGCACTCGTCGTCGTCCGGGTCCTCGTCGTCCGCGACCCGACCATGTGGGCGGCGATCGCCCTGGTGGTCGGGTTCGCGGTCCTGTACCTGCTCGGTGCCGGTGTCGCCGCCGCGCCGGAGACACGCCGAGCCGTGGTGGGAGCGGCCTGGATCACCGCCTTGACCGTCGTGTGGGTGGCGTTGCTCGTCCTGGTGCCGGAAGCGGCGTACCTGGTGTTCCCGTTGTTCTTCCTCTACCTGCACGTCCTGCCCCGGATCGTCGGGCCGGCCGCCGTGGTCGCAGCGACCCTGATCGCTGTCGTCGCCCTGGGCCTGCACGGCGGCTTCACCGTGGGCGGGGTGATCGGGCCCCTCGTCGGTGCCGGGGTCGCGTTGCTCATCGGCCTCGGGTACCGGGCGCTCGCCCGCGAGTCCGTCGAGCGGGAGGCACTTCTGGCAGAACTCCTCGCCACCCGCGACCGACTCGCCGCGACCGAACGGCAGCAGGGCGTCCTCACCGAACGCGCCCGCCTGGCGCGCGAGATCCACGACACCGTCGCGCAGGACCTCTCGAGCATCCAGATGCTCCTCCACGCCGCCGAAGCAGCCGACGGCAGCCGGCCGGGCATCGAGCACATCCGCCTCGCACGCGCCACAGCGGCCGACGGCCTCGCCGACACGCGGCGCTTCATCCGGGAGCTCGCACCGCCGTCCCTCGATGCCGGCCTCCCCGCGGCACTGCGCCGCCTCAGCGACCAGTGGCACCGCGAAGGGCTCGGCATCACCGTGACGGCCGCACCCGAAGCGTCGGAGTTGACGATGGACGTGCAGACCGCTCTGCTGCGCATCGCCCAGGGGGCCGTCGCGAACGTCGCCCAGCACGCCGGTGCCACGACCGTCGACATCACCCTCGACGTCAGCGCGACGCACGCGTCCCTGCGGGTGCAGGACGACGGCTGCGGCTTCGACCCTGACCGTGTCGGCACCCGCTCCGGCATGTCCGACGCGTTCGGGCTCCGCGCGATGGGTGAACGTGTCGACCAGCTGGGTGGCCGTCTCACCATCGACAGCGCGCCCGGGAACGGCACCACCATCACCGCGACCGTGGAGGTCGGCGGCCCGTGATCCGACTCGTCATCGCGGATGACCACCCCGTCGTCCGCGCCGGCCTGCGCGCACTCCTCGACGGGGCGGTCGACATCGACGTCGTCGGGGAAGCCGCGACACCCGACGAAGCCGCCGCGCTCGTGTCGTCCTTGGACCCCGACCTCGTGCTCATGGACCTGCAGTTCGGGCAGGACCGCACCGGTGCCGACGCCACCCGGCAGATCCGGTCGACCGACGCCGCGCCGTACGTCCTCGTCCTCACCAACTACGACAGCGACGGCGACATCCTGGGCGCCGTCGAAGCGGGGGCCAGCGGGTACCTGCTCAAGGACACGCCACCCGACGAACTGCTCGCCGCGGTGCGCGCCGCAGCCGCCGGTGAGAGCGCCCTCGCGCCAGCGGTCGCCAGCCGCCTGATGGCACGGATGCGTGCGCCACGGGTCAGCCTGTCCGCTCGCGAGATCGAGGTCCTCCGGCTCGTCGCCGAGGGTGCCTCGAACGTCGACGTGGCAGCACGCCTGCACATCACCGACGCCACCGTGAAGTCACACCTGGTGCACGTGTTCTCCAAGCTCGGCGTCGGATCCCGGACCGCCGCGGTGTCCGAAGCCCGGGCGCTCGGCATCCTCCGCTGACGGAGCTGATGAGAGACCCTCGGTGCAGGCGAGGAATGTGCACGATCGCGCCCTGCTCTTCGAGAGCTGCCCGGAGTGGCTGCATGTGCTGCGGCTGGTGGTAGAAGTCGTGAACGAGGATCACTTCGGGGGCCGTCACGGCACTCAGCGAATCACCCTTAGCTCCGCTGTCCCGGTAGGCGATCGGCTGATGAGACCCCGTCTTGCCGACTGGTTGCAGTCATCATAGACAACTCGTCGCGGTGGCAGTTTCTGCCTCCCGGGCGGTGGTCAGCTGGTGGGGACGACATCCCAGTGCTCTCGGATGAGGCCACCGTCGACGCGGAACAGGTCGGCAGCGAGGAGCGGGTCGCCGGGCTTCGCCCCGACCGCGCGGGAGAAGGTCCAGACGATGTCACCGTCGGAGAGCGAGATGACGGACTGCTGCGCCGGGAACTGGGTGCCGCTCCCGAACAGTTGCTTGAGGGCTGCTGTCCCGTTCGGAGCGACGGTGTTGTGCTGCAGGTACGCGGGGTCGAAGGCGCGGTCGAGGACGGACGCATCGTGGTCTCGGAAGAGTGTGTTGTACGCCGACACCGCGAGGACGCGGTTGCGTTCTTCCTGACGTTCCGACGGCGCGGTGGTCGGACGTGCCGGCCGGTACAGGTCGCTGAACATGGTGTTCGTGTTCC
This sequence comes from Curtobacterium sp. MCLR17_039, assembly GCF_003234745.1. Taxonomy (NCBI): domain Bacteria; kingdom Bacillati; phylum Actinomycetota; class Actinomycetes; order Micrococcales; family Microbacteriaceae; genus Curtobacterium; species Curtobacterium sp. MCLR17_039. The sequence continues at coordinate 144,424 of NZ_QKTF01000006.1, read as the reverse complement.
CGCTTGCGGGGGTGCCCGTCGGGATGGGCTGCTCGAGCGACCAGTGCTCGACGATCCGTCCGTGCTGGAGGCGGAACAGGTCGACGGCGGCATCACCGCGTCGTTCGTTGCGCGGGTCTGGTGCGATCTGCCAGTGCACGGCGACGAGGTTGCCGTCTGCTGCGGTGCGCTTGATCACTGCTCGAGCACCAGGGACGCGGGTACGGTCCGCCGAGAACTGGGCAAGGACACCCTTCGGTCCGGTAGCGGTTGCTGCGCCGTGCGTGACTGCGCTCGGGGACACAAACCGTGCCGCGAGCTGCCGGGAGGACCTGCTGTCAGGATCGGTGAAGGTCCGGGTGATGAGCGTCCGGACGATGCAGGCGTTGCGGTGTTCGGTGGTGGTGTCCTGCCGGTTCCCGGCGACCGTCACGGTCGGCTTCGGTTGGGTTGCGGGAGCGGCCGCTGCCGGCGTGGACACGACGAGACCGGTGAGGAGGGCAGCGCCGGCGATGGCCGCCGCGCCGCGGGCGATGCGGCTGCTTCGTGTGCGCGTGATCAGGTCGTTGGTCATGGTTGTGCTCCTGCTCGTGTGTGGTTGACGGGACTGGATGCGGGTCACTGCGCCGCGATGGCTGCGAGGCCCTCGGCGAGCGGGGTGGTCGGTCGGCCGATGAGAGCCTTGAGCTCCCCGCTGGTCTGGGCGAGGAGACCGTCGCGGATGCCCGCGCCGAGGGCCGCCAAGAACGCGACCGTGCCCTCGTCGAGCCCCGCTCCCCGGAGGAACGCAGCGTGTTCGTCCGTGCTGAGGGCCTGGTAGTGCACCGGTGAACCGATCACGTCGGTGAGGGCGTCGGCGAGCTCGGCATGGGTCCATGCGTAATCGCCGGAGAGTTCGAACACACGCCCGGCGGTCTCGTCATCGAGCGCGACGACTGCGGCTGCTTCCGCGAAGTCGCGTCGGCTGGCGCTGGCGACGCGGCCGTCTCCGACACTCGCCGTTATCACACCCGACTGCCGTGCGATGTCGAGCGTGGTCGCGTAGTTCTCGGTGTACCAACCGTTGCGGAGGATGGTGGCGGGGACGCCGGATGCGGCGATGGCCTCCTCCGTGGCCTTGTGCTCGGGAGCGAGGATCAACTCCGAGCGACCGGCGTCCAGGACGCTCGTGTAGATGATCCTGCTGGCGCCGGCCGCTGCGGAGGCGTCGATCACCGCAGTGTGCTGGGCGACGCGCTGCCCGACGGCATCGCTCGAGATCAGGACGACGACGTCGCCGGCACCGATGACGTCAGCGATCGTGCTCGGACGGGTGTAGTCGAGCACGGCGGTCCGGACGCCCAGTGTCGCGAGGTCTGCGAGGCGAGTGATGTTGCGTGAGGTCGCGATGACCGACTCGGGGTCGGCCCCGCGTTCGATGAGAGCTTCGACGACGAGGCGGCCGAGCTGGCCGGAAGCGGCGGTGACGATTATGGACACGAGGTCTCCTTCTGCGATCTTCAGCGGGTGATCGCAGCATCGCAGGAAACTCTCCTGTACGGAGGTACGCACCTTTTTGTAAGGTACTTACATGGATGTCGGAATCGTGGAAGCCCCTGCACCGCCCGTGCAGGATCCGGATGCGTTCGCGCGCTTCCCAGCGGCGTGTCCTACGCGAGTTGTGCTCACCCACGTCACGAGTCGGTGGGGTGTCCTCGTGCTCCTCGCGCTCGAGCCGGGCAGCATGCGCTGGGGGGAACTTCGACGCACCATCGAGGGGATCAGCGAGAAGATGCTCGCCTCGACTCTGCGGACGCTGGAGCACGACGGGATCGTGAACCGGGTCGCGCAGCCCACGATCCCGCCTCGGGTGGACTACTCGCTCACCGACAGCGGTAGCGAACTGGCAGCTCGACTCGTTCCCCTCATGGACTGGATAGTCGAGCACGCCGACGCCATCGTCGATCGGCCGTCCGGCGACTGACACCCCGCGGTCCTGAGCGGGATCTGTGTCACGCGGCCGCCGGGCTCACGACGGCGAATCGGCCGCGGCGCTGCGAGCGGAAGCGGACCAGTCAGCGACCCAGTCGGGCACAACGAGATCGTCCCCGTCGAGGAGAGCGCGGAGATCGTCGGTTACGACGGGGCCGTCGTGTCGCGTCAAGAACTTCGTCCGCACGACGGCGTGCGCGTGCAGGTTTCCGCGTCGAACGAAGGTCTGCTCGGTGTAGCTGCCGTGATCGTCGGAACCGAGGTACCTCGTGCGGAGTTCGAAGCGCTGGCCGACTCGGAGGGGCCTCCGGTAGGTCACCGTTTGCTGCGCCACGACCGCTGCCCAACCTCTGGCCCGGGTGCGACCGAAGATCCCGGTGCGTCGGAGCCACCGCAGTCTGCCGAGATCCATGATCGTGAGGTAGCGGCCGTTGTTCATGTGGCCGTATACGTCGAGGTCCCCGACGGTCACGCGGAAGATGGTGGTGTCGGTCTCGTGGATGTTGAGGCCTCGTCGGAAGCGCTGTCCGAAGAGCACCAGAAGAAGTCGGAAGTACAGGTTCACGGGGCTCCTCGCCGGCGAGTCGTGTCTTGACGGCGCTCGGTTCCGAAGCGCCCGCGGTCGCATGGCCGCGGTCCTGCGGTCGCATCACGCCATACGACCGTATGTCGAAAAGTGGGTCCTGCTCGATGAGGGCATGCTCAGTGAGTGAGGCCTGTTGTGGCAGCCCCGCGATCAGCCTGACCGATGGGGGTGCGCGGGCGGGTGCGTGCCGAGCCGAGCCGAACGGCAGCATCGAACTCCTTGAGGTTCTGTAACGAGCAAAACCGTTTTGTACGTTACAGTGAGTTGCATGAGTGAATTGAGCTACGACGTTCTCGTGACCGACGGACCGGAGTGGGCTGGTGACGCACGGCTGCCTGACGGCCGCCCTCTGGTGTGGAACCCAGGCAGCACGGTCCTGATCTCCGGGGCGGAGCACGCGGTGCTCGTTGACGCACCGTTCACCCACGAGCAGATCAAGGCGGTCGGTGATTGGGTCGAAGCGTCCGGCAAGACACTGACGTACATCTACGCAACCCACGGCCACGGTGACCATTGGTTCGGTGGACACGCCCTGGTGGAGCGGTTCCCGTCGGCGACGGTGGTCGCGACGAAGCAGACGATCGCGATGATGCACCAGGAGGCGACAACGGGCCGCGAACAGCTGTGGGACCAGATCTTCCCGGGGCTGATCCCGGAGGCACCTGTCATCGCGGAAGAGGTTGGCCCCGACGGGTTCGACCTCGAAGGTCATCGGCTGCTCCCCATCGAGGTCGGACACACCGACACCGACGGCACCACAGTGCTCCACGTCCCGGACTTGGACCTCGTCGTCGCTGGCGACAGCGTCTACAACGGGGTGCACCAGTACCTCCTGGAGGGGCCTGGTGGCGGCTTCGAGCACTGGCTCGCAGCGCTCGACGTCATCGAAGCACTCGGAGCCCATCACGTCGTGGCAGGCCACAAGAACCGGGCACTGGCGGACAGCCCCGAAACCATCGCCGAAACCCGGACGTACCTGCGCGACGTCATGGCGCTGCTCGATGACGGTGTCACCCCGGAGCGGTTCCTGCAGGAGGTGACCACCCGCTACCCTCACCACCTCAATCTCAGCCCTGTCTGGTTCGGTGGTCTCACCCTCCTGGGGGGAGCGGCTTGATGCTCGAGGGCACCGCGACGACCCGGTACGAGGCGAACCCCGCACCGGGTGACCTTGCGCTCCTGCAGGACCTCGTCAACACCGTCAGCGTCGGCCCTGGGGCTGACCTCCTTGGATCCACCGACAGCGCAACGACCTGGCTGGCGTCGATCGGTACCGGCACCGGGGCCGGCGTCGACGTTGACTCCCTCGAACGCCTGCGTCGCCTACGGACAGCCATCAGGCGACTGCTCGGTGACGGGCCCGCGGAACACCATCAGCCAGTGGATCTCGCCCTCCGCCTGCGCCTCGACGACGACGGCATCACCGTGCCGCACGACGGCGGTGACTTCATCGAGGCGAAGGTCGCAGTCGCGCTGCTCGAAGGGCGCGCCACGGGTGCGCTCTCGCGGCTCAAGTTGTGCGCGAACCCGGACTGCCAGGTCGCGTTCTTCGATCAGTCCAAGAACGGGGCCGGCAAGTGGCACTCGTCGGCCCGCTGCGGCAACGCGGCCCGCGTCCGTGCACACCGAGACAGGACCATCAGCCGAACCGACACGAACTCGTCAACCAGTTGAGTCCGCTCCAACTTGACACCCCGCAACACAACTCCGCAGACACAGCAGATCGGAACAAACGCATGACCTCCAAGACCTGGTTCATCACTGGCGCCGGCCGCGGCTTCGGCCGGCAGTTCACGGTTGCCGCCCTCGAACGCGGCGACCGCGTCGCAGCGACCGCTCGGGACCTCGCCGCACTCAACGACCTCGCCGCCACCCACGGCGACCGCCTCTTCGCCATCGCACTCGACGTCACCGACGCCGCCGCCGTCCACGCGGCGGTCGACGCGGCGGCCGAACGCTTCGGCACGCTCGACGTCGTCGTGAACAACGCCGGGTACGGCCTGTTCGGGATGGTCGAGGAACTCAGCGAAACCGAACTCCGCCAGCAGTTCGACGTCAACTTCTTCGGCGCGTTCAACGTCACGCGGGCGGCGCTGCCCGTCCTGCGCGCTCAGGGAAGCGGCCACATCGTGCAGATCTCCACCATCGGCGGGGTCATCGCGTTCCCCGGCCTCGGCGGGTACAACGCCTCCAAGTGGGCACTCGAGGGCCTCTCGGACGCCCTCGCCCAGGAAGTAGCCCCGTTCGGGATCAACGTCACCCTGGTCGAACCGGGGCAGTACGGCACCGACTGGGCAGGGTCGAGCGCTGTCAACGCCACCCCGAACTCGGCGTACGAGGACGCCCACCGCGCAGCCGAGGCGGCCGAAAGCAACCGACCGGTCGAGTGGCTGGGCAAGCCCGAGGCCGTCGGCGCAGCCATGTTGGAGCTCGTCGACAACCCGACCCCGCCGCTCCGCGTCTTCTTCGGCGCCGCACCCACCGTTGTCGTCCCCCAGGTCTACGCCGCCCGACTGGCGGAGTGGGAGTCCTGGAAGGAGTTCTCCGTCCGAGCGAACGGCTGAACCGCACCTCGACCACCGCTCATCCCGGTCGCCCAGGAGCGCGAAGCGCCCGCCCGACCCGCAGTCACCAAGAGAAGGCAGACATCGACATGACCGAAGTATCAGGACCGGGGCTCGTTGCGATCGCAGGCGCGACGGGGCGTGTCGGCAGGGTGATCACCGACGGGCTCTCCGCTGCCGGCACCGCGGTACGTGCACTCAGCCGGACACCCGCAGCGCAAAACGCTGGCACCCAGACCACGAGCGTCCACATCGACTACGCGGACCCCGAGTCGATCGCGTCCGCTGTCAACGGCGCCGACGTGCTGGTCATCAGCCTCGGCAGCTCCGACGACCAAGCCCACCAGGAAATCGCCCTCATCGACGCGGCCGCTCGCGCCGGGGTCGAACACGTCGTCAAGGTCAGCTCGTGGAGCTGGCCCTCCCGCATGCACCCAATCGACTGGCATCTGCAGGTGGAGGACCATCTCGGCGCGGTCGACATCGGTTACAGCGTGCTGCGCCCCATGACCTTCAGCGCCGTCATCGGCGGTCAGGCCGGACTCATCAAGAGCGACCTGTGGGGAGGCGCTGCCGGCACGCTGCCCGCGAACCTCATCGACGTGCGCGACGTCGGAGACGTCGCGACACGCCTGATCCTGAGCGGTGCAGCGAGCGGCTCGGTCCGCAGGGCTTACCACCTCACCGGACCCGACGGGCTGAACATGGACGCCATCGCAGAGCTCATCTCGGAAGCGATCGGGCGCACCGTGACCTACACGCACCGAACCCCTGACGAACAGCGGGCCCTGCTGCTGTCACTCGGACTGCCGGAGATGGTCGTGGGGCTCCTCGTGAGCATCGACGTCGAAGCCCTTGCTTCTGGCGCCAGCACCGAAAAGACGTCCACTGTGGAAGATCTGCTGGGCCGGCCTGCCCGCTCGATCCCGGACTGGGTCGCGGAAAACGCCGAGCTCTTCCGCTGATCTCGTCCGGTAGCCGATCGGCTATCGAGACGGTCCGCGTGGGCCGGATTCGCGGCGTGCTCGGCGTCGGCGAGCGGTTAGACAACACCGTTCGGTTCGCCGTCGAACTCCCAAGGGTCGTTCTGGATGCGCATGTTCACGAGATGGGGCTCGGGTAGGTCCTCCGGGATGCGGTGCTCATCGCTGGGGTGGCAGTAGAGCCATCGGCTTGCGTGGCCGATCGTGTGCTCGTTGAAGAAGCGCTCGTAGGCGGTCGTGCCTACAGGGACGAGTGTGTCTCGCAGGCCCTGGTGCACCTCCTCGACGGGGACCAGGCCTTGGAACGGCGTCGGGTCTCCCATGATGAGTCCAAGCTTCCGAGTCAAGGGCATTGCGATGCCCCAAGCGGTCATGTATCCGACCCCTTCCCACTCGTTAGCGTCGGGCTGTGCGACCAAGCTCACCGGGGAGTCGGAGGTGACTAGCGACCTGCGATCGAATCGGACCAGCGTCCAAGGTCGTCCGATCAGGTTTTTCAGAAGGCCGTCGGCGGTCTTCAGCATCTGTTCGGCGAACTCCCCATGACTGACTTGTACGGGCGGCCCCTCGGGGCGCATTGCTTCATCCCACAGCTGTTGCACTTTCTCCTCGGGGACGGTCCTTCCGTCGTGCTCGAGCCGAGCCTTGAACCGATTTCGTCCCCCGAAGCCAATCTCAAGCCGTGCGGCGAAAGCAGCGAGCGAGTCTGCCGTTCTTCGGTTCACCTGTGTCCGGGTTGCTTGCAACGCGATGAAGTACCCCAAGGCAGTGCGATCTGCGACGTCAAGTGGCCATCGGCCTTTCACGATGAGACGCAATACGGCGGCAGCGGCCCCCTCAACCTCGGACAGAGCCCGCTCGAGTACATCGTCGCCCTCGGGATGCCCGGGGAGAGCGTAGAAGTCGGTCTCAACAGACGCATCGCGGACCGACTGCTTGTACCGGCGACGGCCAGGCAAAGCGATGGTGCGAAGCGTTTCACCGTCGGCGAAACCACGGAGGTAGAACTGCGGGACGGTGTGGTGCCGCCGCGCGGGGGGAACCTGAGACATCTACTCATGCTGCCAGTAGGCGCCGACAGCACATGCGCTAGCAGATCGCCTATCGACACGTCGTCGGCACGCAGGTACGGGTCGAGCCGGGGAGGTGTTTCTCCCTAGTCCCGGCTCGATCCGCCGGGGCCAGAGGAGTGCGCTGTCCCCATCCAGGGACCGAGGCGCTGCAGTGGCTCACTGTCGACGAGCTCGCCGCTGAGCGTCGCCAGGCGATCAAGCAGTTGAACCTCCTCGATCACTCCGCGGGCGGGTTCTGAGCCGAGGCTGCGCTGCAGCGTACCCTCGCGCTGATCGGGCTGGTGCAGGACGAGCGACGGCACGATTGACCGAGCCGGCGGTCTAGGAGTCGAGTGCTGCCTGCGCTGCACGACAGGCGGGGCACCAATCAACGCCGTCTGTTGAGCAGTCCCACCCGTACGATTTCGCGTGGCCGCGCGCACCGTTGTCCCGCTCGCGAACACCAGTGCCCCGCACTGCTCAGGGATCGGTCAGGGTGCCCCGGACAATGGAGTCACCGGAGTGCGCCGGATCGCCATCGTCGGCCTCGGCCGAGACGTCCACGACCGGGAACTCCGCGGTGTCGACGCCGTCGGGCACCGTGAAGCGGCCCTGGTCGCCGTCGAGGTAGCCGACGCTCACCAGTCCGCCGAGGTCCGACCGCATCATCCAGACTTCGCGCAGCGGACCGGTGCCGGAGCGACCGCGCTCACCGTGCAGGTCGACGAGCAGGGTCACCCGGCCGTCCTGGTCACGTTCGAGTTCGGCGCGGCCAGTCGTCCCCGACCAACCGGGCAGCGCTGCGAGCTCGGTGTTCGCCAGGACGGTCTCGGTGTCGCCGCGGGGGAGTCCGGGGACGACCCCCGACGCCACACCGATGCCGAGGACGACGGCCAGGACACCGACGCCGGCGATCGCGATGGCGAGGGCTCGGCGACGACGGGGACGGGATCGGGGTCGGCGGGCCACGGCGTGGTGCTGGGCGCCAGACTGGGTCCCGCCGGACGCGCGTTCGGCCGCTCGTTCGGGTTCGGTCGCCGGCGCCGCGGCCTGCTGTGGCGTCCGGGCGATCTCGGCCGCGATCCGGTCCCACACGTGCTCCGGGGGCGCGGCCAGCGTGACGTCCTCGGACGCCCGGGTCACCGCGGCGACCCGCTGCAGCGCGGCCACCTCGTCGCGGCACCGGTCGCAGGACGCCAGGTGGTCGGCGACGTCGTCGCTCGCGACCTGGTCGGAGACCGCGAGCATCGCCAGCGTCTCATCGTCGACGTGCTTCATTCGATCACCTCCAGACGTGTTCGGAGCCGAGCCAGACTTCGGTGGATGTGGCTCTTGACGGTGCCCAGCGGCAGTTCGAGCCGTTCGGCGATCTCACGATGGCTGAGGTCGTCGTAGAACGCCAGTCGCATCACGCGCCGTGGGACCTCGTCGAGCCGCTCGAGCTCTCCGGCGACCAGTGCGCGTTCGGCCAGGTCGAAGGCCGGTTCCGGCGCCGGGGTGGTCTCCTCGACCACGTCCGGGTCGGCGGCGCTGGCGTGCCGTCGGCGCTCGTTCTGCGCGTCGGCGATGCAGTTCCGGGTGATGCCGACCAGCCACGCGCCGAGCGGGGCGCGGCCGGGGTCGTAGCTCGTGCTGCGCTGCCAGGCCTTCACGAAGACCTGCTGCGTGACGTCCTCCGCGGCGGCCGGGTCGGCCAGGGCGCGCAGGGCCAGCGAGTACACGAGCGACGACCACCGCTCGTAGACGGCTCGCAGGGCGTGCTCGCCCCCGGCGCGGAACGCGTCCGAGAGCTCGCTGTCGTCCGGGAGGATGGTCGTCACGTCTTCCTGTCGCTGGCGCGGTCGTCGTCGACCACGATCCGATCGTAGGGGGCGGATCGTCGCCACGGTCAGGCCGGGACCGCGGTGACGACGAGGTTGCTCTCGTAGTGTCCGGTGGCTGCGTCGAACGTCCCGCCGCAGGTCACCAGGACGAGCCGTCGGGGCCCGTCGTGACGGAACACCTCACCCCAGGGGAGTCCTTGCTTCTCGAGCATGCTGACGGAGTCGATCCGCCACGCGGTCTCGGCACCGTCCGCGTCGGTCAGGGTGACCCGGGTGCCGGACGGGGCGTCGCCGAGGCGGGAGAACGGGCCGATGCCGTAGCCGACCGCGTCGACGTGGGCCGCGATGACGACGGTGCCCTCGGTGGACGACGGTGCGGCACCGAACCGGTACCAGCCCGCGGTGGCCGGGTCGGGCGGGAGCGCCATCGCGCCGTCCTCGTCGACCCCCTCCGGCCGGACCGGCGCGCTGATGCCGGCGTGGTCGACGGTGATGGTGGTCGGGGCGGGGGCGTCCCGGACCGGGGGGATCGTGGCGGCCTGCTGCGGCACCTCGGTCGAGAACGCCGACGGGACCGGTGTGGGGGTGGTGGTCGGCAGGACGGACGGCTGCCCGCCGGGGGTGGTCCCGGCCGACGAGCACCCGGTCAGGGCGGCGGCCGCCACGGCGACGACGAGCGTCACCGTGGCGGACCGCACGGGGCGTGGCACGTTCAGCGGCGGGTCGCTGCGTGCCGGCGGCGGAGCACCACGGCCCCGATCGCGGCAGCGGCGGCCAGTGCGGCCGCCGCTGCGCCGACCAGGGGCAGGGGGTCCTGGTCGTTCGTGGCCACGAGACCGGCGTTCCCGGCAGGGACGCCGTTCGGCGTGCCACCGAGGTCCGCGATCGTCTGCGTGGCGAGGGCGAGGTTGTCATCGTCCAGGCTGCCCCAGGCGTAGACGATGGTCGATGAGCCCGCGGTGACAGCGACGTCCGCCGGGCCGATCACGGGGTCGGTGGTCCCGGTGGCGGCGACGGTCGCCGACACGGTGCCGGCCGGCAGCTCGAGTGCCTGCTCGTCGGGGTTCGACAGGTTCGACACGACGGCCTTCCCACCTGCGAGGACGTCGACGGCCGGTGCGGCGGCGACGTGCCGGACGACCAGGCGTCCCTGGCCGGCCGCGACGGCCGAGGTGTCGTTGGTGAACACCGTGGCGGTCGGGGACCCGTCCGTGGCGTCGTGGGCGACGGCGGTGTAGTTGCCCCCGGCGTCGAACGAGACGTCCGCCGGGCCGATGATCGGCTTCGACGCATCGGTGGCGTCCGAGGCGGTGATCGCGAGCTGGTGCGCACCGGCCGGCACCATCATGGGGCCGGCGAGGGTGCCCGGGGTGAAGTCGTCGATGGCACGTTCGCCGTCGAGGTAGACGTCGACGGTGACGTCCGGCACGGCGTGGAGGACCGAGAGCGTCGCCTCGCCGGTGGCGGCGGTCGCAGCGGTCGCGGGCAGTACGGCCGCAGCTGCGGCGAACAGGACACCGGCGCTGAGGCCGGTGGCGAGTGTCTTGCGCATGACGTGTCTCCTTCGGGCCTGTCCGGGCCGGTGCGGACGACGTCGTCCTCGACGTCGTACCCCCACTACCGCCGGAGCACCCCGATCGGATGCAGCGATTTCCTGGGGATCAGCTGAGACGGCGCCAGACCCCTGCGTTGCCCGGACGCGACCAGGTCTCCGGATCGCCCGTGACGGCCTCGTCCCCGGCTCCCAGGTCGGTGAGCCGGTACGCGGAGTCCGGCGTCCACCCGGCGACGACGCTCGCGCGGCTGCCGTCGACCGGCACGGCGAGCCCGGAAGTGCGGAACCAGCCCGCGACGGTCAGGTGCACGACGTCGTACTCGGTGGCCACCGCGGACCAGTCCGGCAGCACCCAGTCGCCCTGCCGTCCGGTCGCCACGGCCCAGTCGTTCCGTCGGGTCGTCCCCGTCACGTCGAGCGGCCAGCGCCGGCACAGCGCGGCCCAGTCGGCGGGACCCTCGACAGTGCACACGCGCGCCGTGGCATCGGCCGGCACCGCCGAGACGACGGCGCGTTCCTGCCCGAAGGAGTCCTCGACCGCCCAGAGCGCCAGCGGCCCGGCGGACGGGAACGGCGCTCGCGTGTGCTGCGCGAGCGGCCACGGCGGCGTCGTCCACCACACCCCGCTGCCGGTCCCCGGACTTCCCTCGGAGATCTCGTCCCGCAGCTCCAGCGCCCAGTCGGCCAGTGCCGCCTCCGCGCTCGGACGACGGGGCTGGTCGCCCTCGTCGAACTCGACGCTCCATGCTCCGCCCTGCGGGTCGGAGAGCCGGCGCACGACCGGGCTGTCGACCGCCCACCGAGCGAGCCGCCGGAGCGCGGCCAGCAGTTCCGTCCGAGCGAGGAGCGCGTCCAGCGCATCGGGCTGCTGCCACCACAGCGCGCTCTCCGCAGTCGACTCGAGTGCGACCACGACGTCGTCCTCGCCCACGGACGGCAGGGACACCGCCGCGAGTGCGCTCGCCACCGCTGCCAGATTCGGAGCCGGATCGGGTTCGACCGCACCACCGATGCCGAAGAGCGTTCGGTCGTCGCCGCGTTCGACGCCGAGGTGGTGCTCCGCCCAGAAGAGCAGGTCGCCGAGTTGTAGGGCGGCCGGGTCGTCGGGGTCCTGGACACCGCTGACGAGCTCCAGGCAGAAGCGCCGGCCACGCGGGTGGGCGAGCAGGTCCGAGGCATCGATCACCGAACCAGGCTAGTGACGGCCGCTAACGCACCCGTCGCACCCGCCGATAGTCCTCCGTGCAGGCCCACGGACGGGCCCGCATCCCGCCCCACGGACGGCGGCGGGACGATCGAGAACCAGGACGGGCCATGATCGTCGTCACACGACTGAACGGCAGCGGATTCGCTGTGAACCCCGATCTCGTGGAGCGCATCCAGGAGACGCCGGACACGACGCTCATCATGGTCGACGGCGCGAAGTACATCGTGCGGGAGTCGATGGCCGACGTCATCGACCTGATCGCCGCGTACCGCGCCCGCATCGTCGGGATGGCCTACGGCACCGACCAGGCCCCCCGCTCGAGCACGAACACCGGCCCGCAGCCCACGCTCGCCCCGGTCGCCGCACTCCGCTCCACGCAGCACGGCCGCGCGCTGGACGGGGGTCGCTGACGTGGACATCGCAACGATCGTCGGCATCCTGCTCGCCTTCGGCGCCCTGTTCGGCATGGTCCAGATGGAGCACGTCGAGCTCGGTGGACTCTTCCTGCCCGCCCCGATGCTGCTCGTGTTCGGCGCCACCATCGGCTGCGGCATCGCGAGCACCACGCTGAAGGACGCGATCGCCAGCTTCAAGGCGGTCCCGAAGGCGTTCACCGGCAAGGTCACCCCGCCGGCGTCGGTCATCGACGACGTCGTCGGGCTCGCCGAGACCGCCCGCGCGAACGGCCTGCTCGCCCTCGAACAGGAGGCCGACAAGCACGACGACCCGTTCATGAAGAAGGCGCTGCAGAACATCGCGGACGGCACCGACGGCGACGAGCTGCGGATCCTGCTCGAGGACGAGATCGAGTCGAACGCGGCCCCGACCCGGAGCGCGAGCGCGTTCTTCATGGGCCTCGGCGGCTTCGCCCCGACCGTCGGCATCATCGGCACCGTGGTCTCGCTGACCCACGTGCTCGCGAACCTCGGCAAGCCCGACGAGCTCGGACCGCTGATCGCCAGCGCGTTCGTCGCCACCCTGTGGGGCCTGCTGACCGCGAACTTCATGTGGCTGCCGATCGGCGGCAAGCTCCGCAAGCTCGCCCAGCTCGAGTCGGACCGCCAGACGCTCCTGATGGAGGGGCTGCTCGCGGTGCAGGCCGGCAGCCAGCCCCGTCTGCTCGGTGAGCGGCTGAAGGCCATGGTCCCGCCCGCCGCCCGCGCCGACACGGGTGGCAAGGGCGGCAAGGCCGGCAAGAAGGCCGACGCGGCCGACGACCAGCAGCTGGCGGCCTGACCGTGAGCGCCAACCCCCGGGGCCGCGGCCGCGGTCGCGCGAAGAAATCCCACGACGAGGCCGAGCACCCCGACGAGCGCTGGATGGCGTCGTACATGGACATGATCACGGTGCTGATGTGCATGTTCCTCGTGCTCTTCGCGATGTCCACCGTCGACCAGGAGAAGTACATCCAGCTGAAGCAGTCGCTCGCCACCGGCTTCGGCGAGGTCGACTCGCAGAAGATCGACACCGCGAGCGGCACCGTCGTGACGAAGGACCAGGTCGAGGACGGCTCCGGCTACTCGACGGACAAGTCCCAGGCCGACCACTCGACCGCCTCGTCGGGCACGAAGGACACCAACGTCGACCCCGCGTCGACGGTGGTGCCGACGACGGCGACGAAGCAGGACCTCGCCGAGGCGAAGCGCGAGCTCGACGACCTGACGAAGCTCGAGCGTGCGATCCAGCACAACCTGGCGAAGGCGGGCCAGAGCGAGAACGTCCAGTTCACCGTGGACGCCCGCGGCCTGATCGTCCGGTTGATCGGCAGCGAGACGTACTTCGGCACGAACAGCGCGGACCTGTCCGACCAGGCGCGGTCGATCATGGACGCCATCGCGCCGGTGCTGAAGACCTCCGACCACGACGTCAGCGTCGAGGGGCACGCCGACCAGCGGAACTCGACGGCGCCGTACGCCACGAACTGGGAGCTCAGCGCGGCGCGGGCGACCGGGGTCCTGCGCGACCTGGTCGAGCGGGGCGGGATGCCCGGCGAGCACGTGCAGAGCGTCGGGTTCGGGTCGAGCCGGCCACTGGCGAAGGGCGGCACGGACCGGGACCTCGCCCTGAACCGGCGGGTCGACATCGTGGTCCTGTCGAACGCCGACCAGGACGTCAGCGCCCTCATGCCGGCGCTGGCGAAGGCACAGGACGGAGCGCAGCAGGGCTGAGGCACGCACCGCGCGGAGTGCACCAGCGCTGACGCCACCGCCCCACTACGGGGTACAGCACTGACGGGTGCCCCACAGGTGACCGATAGACGCACCCGTGACCGAGACCCTGCCAGCGCCCGAGGTGTACGACTTCGCACGCCCGTCGACGCTGGCCCGTGAGCACGCCCGGGTCCTCGAGCTCGCCTTCGAGACGTTCGCGCGCCAGTGGGGCACGCAGCTGACGGCGAAGGTCCGTGCGGTCAGCCAGGTCACCTGCGAGCAGGTGGAGATGACGACGTACGACGAGTACGCCGCGTCGCTGCCCGCGCTCACCGGCATGGTGTTGCTGCCGATCACCGGCCTGACCCCGAAGGGCGTGCTGCAGGTCCCGCTCGACGCCGCGCTCACGTGGGTGTCGCACGCGCTGGGCGCCTCGAAGCCGCTGCCGACGCCGGACCGCACCTTCACGCCCATCGAGCAGGCCCTGGTCCGCAAGATCGTCGAGGACGCCCTCGACGACCTCCGCTACTCGTTCGGCGGGCTGCTCGCGCAGGACGTCGCGGTCGGCGGGTTCCAGTTCAACAGCCAGTTCGCCCAGGCCGCGCAGAAGGGCGACCTGATGATCGTCGCCTCGTTCTCGATCCGGGTCGGCGACCGCATCGCCCCCGGCACGCTGGCCCTGCCGGCCGAGGCCGTCCTGCCGCAGCTCGGCGAGGCCGCGGCGCACGTGTCGCCGGCCGACGCCCGAGCCCTGCTCGACGCGCAGCTCGAGAGCGTGCCCGTGGGCGTCAGCCTGCGCTTCGCCCCGGCCGCGGTCCTGCCGACGCAGGTCCTGCGGCTCGCCGTCGGCGACGTCCTGCCGCTGCCGCACCCGCAGCACCGGCCCCTCACCATCGCGGTCGACGGCGAACCCGTCGGCACCGCCGCGGTCGGCGCGAACGGCTCGCGCCTCGCCGGCATCGTCGTCACCACCACGAGCACGGAGCAGCACTGATGACCGAAACGACCACCCTCCACACCGCAGCGGCCGAGTCGCTCGCGGCGCAGCTCCCGACGGCCGCCCCCTTGACCGCGGTGCTCCTGCCTGGAGGCGCGACACCGGTCGTGCTCGACGCGGCGACGGACGCCGTGGTCGCCTCGTTCGTCGGCGGCCTGTCGGCCGACCTGGCGCTCGTGCTCACCGACCTCGAATCGATCACGGCCGCCGGAGGCACCGACCACGGCATCGTGGCCGTCACCGACGTGCTGCGTCCGTCGCTCGAGGCCGCGGCCGGGGTCCTCGGCGTCGGGGTGCTCGGCGAGGCGCACCGCGAGTCGGCCGCGTCGCTGCTGGCCGACCCGGACACCGTCGTGTTCGAACTCACCGCCGGCGGCCTGCCCGCCGGGTGGTTCGGCATCCGGGTCCGCGAGAACGGTACGGTGTCGGCGCCCGTCGTGGCGAACCTGCCCGCCGGCAACCTCGGCCGGATCAACAACGTCGAGATGACCCTGACGGTCGAGATCGGCCGCACCCGGATGTCGGTCCGCGACGTGCTCGGCATGGAGCCCGGGGCCGTCGTCGAGCTCGACCGCAGTGCCGGCGCCCCCGCCGACGTCCTGCTGAACGGCCGCCTCATCGCGCACGGCGAGGTCGTCGTCGTCGACCAGGACTACGCGGTCCGGATCACCCGCATCCTCGACGTCGCCGAGAGCGTCTGAGACCCGCACGTGGACACCCTCGTCGTCACCCTCCGCGTCGCGCTCTCGCTCGGCGTCGTGCTCGCCCTCATGTGGGTGCTGCACCGCGCGAGCCGCAAGCGCTTCTCGGGCAAGCCGTCGGGCCGTCGTGCGGCGACCGTCGAGGTCGTCGGTCGGCAGGGCATCGGCGGCAAGGCGAGCGTCGTCGTGGTCGACGTCGAGGGGGAGCGGCTCGTCCTCGGCGTGTCCGAGCACGGGGTCAACCTGCTCACCAGCGGGCAGGCGCCCGCGCCGGAACTCACCATCGTGACCGGACCGGTGGCACTGCCGGTGCGTCCCGCCCCGTCGGCCGACGCGTTCGGTCGGGAACTCGCGCAGCAGTCGGACGCCACCACGGGCCTCCCGGCAGGCACGGACGACGTGACCCGGGCGACCGACGCGACCAGCGCCGTCGCGCCGTTGCCGATGCGCCCGCGCAACCGTCGCCCGCAGCGCGCCGTGCCGAGCGCCCAGCAGCTGCAGGGCTCGATCCTGTCGGTCGACACCTGGCGCCAGGCCGCGGCCGCGCTGCGGAACCGGCGGGCCGGGTGACCGCGGCAGGGCCGCACCGTCTGGCACGGTCGGGTCGACTCGTCGCCCTCGTCCTGCTCGGCCTGGCGGTCGTGGCCGGGTTCCTGATGCTCACGACGACCGGTGCGCACGCCGCCGGTGTCGTCGAACCCACCGCCCCGGCGACCCCGACAGCCCCCGCGACCGGTGACTTCAGCGTCAGCGTGAACGGCCCGGACGGCACCCCGTCGTCGGCCGTGGTGACGCTCATCGGCATCACGCTGCTGAGCGTCGCACCCGCGCTGATGCTCATGATGACGTCGTTCACGAAGATCTTCGTCGTGCTCGCGATGACCCGGAACGCGCTCGGGCTGCAGTCGATCCCGCCGAACCAGGTGATCGCCGGACTGGCACTGTTCCTGTCGCTGTTCGTGATGGCGCCGGTGCTCGGGCACATCAACGACGACGCCCTGCAGCCCTACCTGGCCGGGCACCTCGACTTCAACCAGGCCGTCGAGATCGGCACGAAGCCGCTGCGCACCTTCATGCTCCACCAGACCCGCGACGAGGACGTCGCCCTGATCACCCGAGCCGCCGGGCTCGACAACCCGAAGTCGATGGCGGACGTGCCGATGACGACGGTGATCCCGGCGTTCATCATCTCGGAGCTCCGCAGCGCGTTCATCATCGGGTTCGTCATCTTCATCCCGTTCCTGGTGATCGACCTCGTCGTCTCCGCGGCCCTGATGTCGATGGGCATGATGATGCTCCCGCCGGTCATGATCTCGCTGCCGTTCAAGATCCTGCTCTTCGTGCTGGTCGACGGCTGGGGCCTCATCATCACGTCGCTCATCGAGAGCTACCACGTTGTCTAGGGGGCACGCATGAACCAGCAGGCCGTCATCGACCTCGTGCTCCAGGCGCTCCTGGTGTCCGGCAAGCTCGCCGCCCCGGTGCTCATCACCTCGCTCGTCGTCGGCTTCGCGATCTCGCTGTTCCAGTCGGTGACGCAGATCCAGGAGGTCACGCTCTCGTTCGTGCCGAAGGCCGTCGCCGTCGCGATCGCCCTGGTGGTCTGCGGCAACTGGATGATCTCGGAGATGATCGCGTTCACGCACGTCGCCTTCGACATGATCCCGAAGCTGCTCGGGGCCGGTTGATGGAGCTCAGCATCGACGCCGACCGTCTGGAGGCGACCATGCTCGCCGGCGTCCGGCTCGTCGCGTTCTTCGTCATCGCGCCGCCGTTCTCGTACCGGGCGTTCCCCGGCACGGTGAAGGTGATCCTCGGGCTGGGGCTCGCCATCGGCGTCGCCCCGCGCGTCGCCGTCGGCTACGAGTCGCTCGACACGGGGCCGTTCCTGCTCGCCCTGCTCACCCAGCTCGTCGTCGGGCTGTCCCTCGGGTTCCTGGTGTTCCTGGTGTTCGCCGCCGTGCAGTCGGCGGGTGCGCTCATCGACCTGTTCGGCGGGTTCACGCTCGCACAGGCGTTCGACCCGCAGTCCCAGGTCAACGGCGCCCAGTTCACCCGCCTGTTCCAGATGACCGCGCTCGCGCTGCTCTTCACCTCGGGCGGCTACCAGCTCATCGTCGGCGGCCTGGTGCGGTCGTTCGACGCCGTGCCGCTCACCGGCACATTCGCGGTGGACGGGCTCGCGTCGATGCTCGTGACCGCGATGTCACAGATGTTCCTCGCCACCCTGCAGATCGCCGGCCCGCTCGTCGTCGTGCTCTTCCTGGCCGACGTGGGCCTCGGGCTGCTGACCCGTGTGGCACCGGCGCTCAATGCGTTCCAGATGGGCTTCCCGATCAAGATCGGCCTGACCGTCCTGTTCGCCGGCGCGCTCTTCATGGCCCTGCCCTCGGTGGTGTCGTCGCTGACCGGCGACGCCGTCGAGGCGATCACGGGACGGGGGTGACGACGTGTCCGACAGCGGAGAACGTTCCGAACAGGCAACCCAGCAGCGGATGCGCGAGGTCCACGAGAAGGGCCAGATCGGTCGCTCGCAGGACCTCGGCGCGTGGATCGGGATCGCCGTCGCGGCGCTCATGATCCCGGCCGCGATCGGCAACGCCGCGGCCGCCGGACAGGACCAGCTCCTCGCCGTGCAGCGGGTCATCGAGGACCCCGAGCTCGGTGCCGTGCAGGCCCTGCTCGCCGACGCCCTCGGTTCGATGGGTGCGACCCTCGGTCCGATGCTCGCGGTCGTCGCGGTCGCGGTGCTCGCCGCCGCCGTCACCCAGGGCGGGGTGCACTTCCGCAAGATGACGCCGCAGCCCGACCACTTCGATCCGATCGCCGGACTGAAGCGCGTGTTCGGCACCCAGGCGCTCTGGAACGGGGCGAAGGCGCTGCTGAAGACCGCCGTCGTCGGGCTCGTCCTGTGGTTCGCGGTGCAGGGGCTGATGCCGGTCCTGATGACGAGCGGCTCGCTGCCGCTGTCGGCCGTGCTCGAGGCCGCCGCTGCCGGGTCCGGCACCCTGCTGCGCGCCGCGATCGTCGCCGGGCTCGTCCTCGCAGCCCTCGACGTGTTCGTGGTGATCCGCCGCAACCGGAAGCGCACGATGATGACCAAGCGCGAGGTCAAGGACGAGAACAAGCGGAGCGACGGCGACCCGCTGGTGAAGTCGCAGCGCCGCTCCCGTCAGCTCGCGATGAGCCGCAACCGGATGATCCAGGCCATCGGCACCGCGGACGTCGTGATGACGAACCCGACCCACTACGCCGTCGCGATCAAGTACGAGCCGGGCAAGTCCGCGCCCCGGGTGGTGGCGAAGGGGGCCGGCCCGGTCGCCGACGTGATCCGCGCCCGTGCCGAGGAAGAGCGGGTGCCGATCGTCCGCGACGTCCCGCTCACCCGGGCACTGCACGCCACGTGCGAGCTCGGGCACGAGATCCCCGTCGACCTGTACACGCCCGTGGCCCGCGTCCTGTCCTTCGTGATGGCGCTCAAGGCGCGCGGCACCGCGGCCGGCACACACGCGCCGCCGCGGCCGACCACCCCGGACGAGGTCGCGAGCGTCATCGACCCCGCCACCCTGACCGGGGACCTCCGCCCCCGCAGGCTCCGCACACCGCGCACCGCAGAGAACCAGACCGAAGGACTCCCCGCATGAACCGCAAGGACCTGCCGAAGCTCGTCGTCCCGGTGTTCATCGTCGGCATCATCCTGCTGCTGATCCTGCCGGTGCCGTCGTTCCTGCTCGACTTCCTGATCATCATCAACATCCTGCTGGCGCTGGTGATCCTGCTCACGACGCTGTTCGTGAAGAAGCCGCTCGACTTCTCGGTGTTCCCGTCCCTGCTGCTCGTCGCGACGCTGTTCCGGCTCGGCCTCAACGTGGCGTCCACCCGGTTGGTGCTCGGCGAGGGCTTCGCCGGCGACGTCATCCAGGCGTTCGGCCACGTCGCCGTCTCCGGGTCGATCATCATCGGCGCAGTCATCTTCCTGATCCTCATCGTCATCCAGTTCGTCGTGGTGACGAAGGGTGCCGAGCGCGTCGCCGAGGTCGGGGCACGCTTCACCCTCGACGCGATGCCGGGCAAGCAGATGGCGATCGACGCGGACCTGAACGCCGGACTGATCACCGACCAGGAAGCCAAGGAGCGCCGCGCCGCGGTGTCCGCCGAGGCCGACTTCTACGGCGCGATGGACGGTGCGTCGAAGTTCGTCAAGGGCGATGCGATCGCCGGCATCCTGATCATCATCATCAACCTGATCGGTGGCATCGCCATCGGCATGCTGCAGAACGGACTGTCCGCCACCGACGCCCTGTCGAAGTACGGCATCCTGACGATCGGCGACGGCCTGGTCACGCAGATCCCGGCGCTGCTCATGGCGGTGTCGACGGGCATGATCGTCACCCGGTCCGGCGCCGAGTCCGAGATGGGTTCCTCGGCCGCGACCCAGCTGTCGCAGTCGCGGAACGCCCTGATGATCGCCGGCGTCGCCGCGATCGCGATGGGGTTCATCCCCGGCATGCCGATCCTGCCCTTCCTGCTCGTCGGCGCGACCCTGCTCTTCACGGGCTGGCGCATCGGCCGGAACGCCGCCCGGGCCGAGGCCGACGCCGCCCAGCAGCAGGCACTCGCGGCGGCGGCACCGACCGGCGACACCCCGGAGGACCTGCTCGAGCAGATGCGCGTGCACGCCCTCGAGATCCTGCTCGCCCCCGACCTGGTCGACATGGTCTCCGGCGCCTCCGACGACCTGCTCGGCCGGGTGCGTGCCCTCCGCCGCAAGATCGCGATCGACATGGGGATCGTCGTCCCGCCGGTCCGCACCCGCGACTCGATCGACCTGCCGCCGTCGACGTACGCCATCCGGATCGCCGGCGTCGAGGCCGGTCGTGGCACCGCGCCCGCCCGCAGCGTCCTGGCGCTCGGCGACCACCTGGACGGCCTGCCCGGCACCTCCACCGTCGAGCCGGTGTTCGGCCTGACCGGCAAGTGGGTGCCCGCCGAACTGCGCCACGCCGCCGAGATGACCGGCGCGACCGTGATCGACCGGGTCTCGGTGCTCGTCACCCACCTGCAGGCGGTCATCGGCGACAACGCCGCACGCCTGCTCACCCGCGAGGACGTCAAGGTCCTGACCGAGGGCGTCAAGCAGGTCAACCCCGCCGCGGTCGAGGAACTCGTCCCCGGCATGCTCTCGATGGCCGAGTTGCAGCGGGTGCTGCAGGGCCTGCTCGCCGAGCGCGTGCCGATCAACGACCTCGGGCGGATCTGCGAGGCCCTCACGCTCCGCGCCAAGGTGTCGACCGACCCCGAGGGGCTCGTCGAGTCCGCCCGTGCGGCCCTCGGACCGGCCCTCGCCGCCCGCCACACCGACGCCGGCACCCTGCGCGTCATCATGATCGACCCGATGCTCGAGCAGTCGATGCTCGAGGGGCTCCGGCCGTCCGAGCAGGGCAGCCAGATCGTGCTCGACGCGCACCGCATCGAGCAGGTCCTGGGCTCCGTCCGCGACGCCGTGCGCTCCGTGGAGGACCAGGGGCTCTCCGCCGTCCTGGTCTGCGCCCCGCAGCTCCGCCCGGCCGTGCACCGCATGGTCGCCGCCCAGTCGAACGGGCTCCCGGTGCTGTCGTACCAGGAGGCCACCGCCGCGGGCTCCACCATCGAGACCGTGGGAGTGGTCCGTGCCGCCGACCCGATTGCAGCGTAGCGGCGCCACGCTCGAGTCCCTCCGCGACGCGGTCCGGACCGAGTTCGGCGCGGGCGCGCGGATCGTCGCGGCCGAACGCGTGACCACGCCGGGCTTCGGCGGGCTGTTCCGCAAGGCGCACGTCGAGGCCACCGTCGAGGTGCCGGAACCGGGGGACCAGCCCACCGCCCGGGTCCTCATCGCCGACTCGCCCGTGCAGCGCGTCGGCATCGCCGCGCTGCTCGCCGACGCCGAGGCAGCCGAGGCACGCATCGCCGGCACCGACGGCACCAGGGCGACGCGGGCCGACGCCTTCGCGTCGGTGCTCGACGGGTTCCAGGCGGACGGCATCACGCCGAGCGCCCCGCGCCCGACGCGCGCGCCGTCCGAGCCGGACGCGCCCACCGGGGTCGACCCGCGCCTCCAGGCCGCCGTCGACGCGCAAACGGTGGTCGACGCGCAGGCGGTGGCCGTCGCGCAGCCGGTCGTCGAGACCCGGTCGGGAGGCCCGTCCCGCGTCCTCGACGCGCCCTCGCCTGCACCGGTGGGCCGGCCCACGGCCCCGACCGTGCGGTCCGCGGACGGTGACCTGGTGCTCCTGGTCGGGCGGCCGAACGACGTCGACGCGGCCGCCGGGCTCTTCGCGGTGCGGCACGCGCTCCGGCCGACGGACGCCGCCGACCGCCGTGCGGCGATCCTGGCGCGGGCCGACGGTGTCCGCGACGGGCACGCCGTGCTCGCCGTCGCCGCTTGGGACGACCGGGCGACCGGCGACGCGCTGCAGGCCGACCAGGTGTGGGTCGTGGTCGACGTCGGGCGGAAGCCCGCGGACTCGGCAGCGATGGTGTCCGCGGTGGCCTCGCGGCTGCCCGTGGTCGGTGTCGTGGCGATCGGTGCGGGGGAGACCGCCACGCCCGGGTCGGTGGACCTGCTGGGGCTCCCCGTCGTGTCGCTAGGCTGAACGGGTGCTGGTACTCACGCGGAAGGTCGGCGAGCGGATCCTCGTCGGCGACGACATCGTCATCACGGTGCTCGACTCCCGGGGCGACGGCGTCCGGATCGGCATCGACGCCCCGCGCGGCGTGAAGATCCAGCGCGAAGAGGTCGTGCGTGCGGTCGCCGAGGCGAACGCCGAGGCCGCCGCTGCCGGTGACGACGCCGAGGCGCAGCTGCGCGCGGCGCTCGGGGCTCGCGGCGGGGCGGCCGCGGGCGACCAGGCTCCGCCGGAGCCGACCGACTCCTAGCGGCCGACACGGCCGCGCCCGTCACGGGCGCGGCTGCACGCCCGTCACGGACGTGGCTGCACGTCCGTCACGGGCGCGGCCGCGTGTCCGTCACGGGCGCGGCCGCGTGTCCGTCACGGACGGGGCTTCTTCTCCTGTTCGGGCAGGCGGCCGGCGGCGGCCTCGGCCGCGAACCAGGCACGGGCCTCGTCCTGTCGGGCCTGCTCGGCACCGAGCGCGATCGGCGCCCGGACGTGACCGGGCTCGTACCCGAAGGTCTCGATCAGCTGCGGCACGATCGGCCGGACCCGGGCGACGAGCCGGTCGATGTACGCCGACACCGCACGGGCACGCTGCGCCGACAGCCGGCCGTGCAGCAGGTACCAGTCCAGGTGCTGCTCGAGCAGGCCGAGCGCGAACAGGTCGCGCAGCCAGACCAGCACGCGTCGGGTGTCGCCCTCGGTGACCTCGTCGAGCGCCTCGGTGAAGGCGTCCCACTGCATGAGCTCGGCGTGCGCCTTCGACGCCTCGATGAGCTCGTGCTGCGAGCGGTTCAGCAGTCGGGCGGCGCGGGCTCGGTCCTTGCCGGCCGACGCCAGGCGCATGCCGATCTCGGCGACCATGGTGTCGACCCGACCGGCGAGCAGTTCGCGCTGCGTGCGGGGGTCCTGCAGGTCGGCGACGCTGGCGGCCAGGGACCCGCGGTCGGCCACGGTCTGGCCGAGGCGGCGGATGCCGGACGCGTCGGCCAGCTTCGACGCCGCGACGGCCGCCACGAACTTCGCGGTGGACGCCGGGTCCTTCGGGGCCTTCGCGCGGAACTCGGTGAGCAGGCGCTTGCCGACGAGCTGCAGCAGCACGGTGTTGTCGCCCTCGAACGTCACGTAGACGTCGAGGTCGGCGCGGAGCCCGGTCAGACGGTTCTCGGCGAGGAACCCGGCGCCGCCGCAGGCCTCGCGGGCCTCCTGCAGGGTGTCGAGCGCCGACCACGTCGACATCGACTTGAACGCCGCGGCCTGGGTCTCCAGGTCCTCCCGGCGCTCCGGGGTGTCCTCGCGCCCGCTGAAGACGTCGTCGAAGGTGCGCAGGAGCTTCTCGTGCGCGAACGACTGCGCGAACACCGTCGCCAGGCGCGGGATGAGACGGCGCTGGTGCCGGCCGTAGTCGAGCAGCACGCCCTCGGTGCCGTCACCGGTGGGGAACTGCCGGCGCTGCATCGCGTACGTCAGGGCGATCTGCAGCGCGATCTTCTGCGCGACGACCGCGGCGCCGTCGAGCGACACCCGGCCCTGCACCAGGGTGCCGAGCATCGTGAAGAACCGGCGACCGGGCGAGGCGATCGGCGACGAGTAGGTGCCGTCCGCGGCGACGTCGCCGTAGCGGTTCAGCAGGTTCGTGCGGGGGACCCGGACGTGGTCGAACGCGAGCCGGCCGTTGTCGATGCCGTTCAAGCCGCCCTTGGGGCCGTCGTCCTCACCGCTCACGCCGGGCAGGAACGTCCCCTCGGCGTCGCGGAGCGGGACGTAGAACGCGTGCACGCCGTGGTCGACACCTGCGGTCACGAGCTTCGCGAACACGACGGCGGCGTGCCCGTGCAGGGCCGCGTTGCCGATGTAGTCCTTCCACGCACCACGGAACGGCGTGTGGATCTCGAACTCCTCGGTCGCGGGGTCGTACGTGGCCGTCGTGGCGATGCTCTGCACGTCCGAGCCGTGGCCGGTCTCGGTCATCGCGAAGCAGCCGGGGACCTCGAACGAGACGATGCCCGGCAGGAACTCGCGGTGGTTCGCCTCGGTGCCCAGGTGGTGCACGGCGGACCCGAACAGTCCCCACTGCACCCCGGCCTTGATCTGCATCGACGGGTCGGCGACGACGAGCTCCTCGAACGCCGCCAGGTTGCCGCCGTGGTTGTCCTGGCCGCCGAACTCGGTGGGGTAGGGACGCTGGATCGCCCCGGCGTCGACCAGGGTCCGGAGCTGCTCGAGCACGCGTGCCCGGTGCTCGGGGATCGGCTGGCCCTCGATCTTCTGCATCGCGGGGTCGAGCGCGAGCCGCCGGGAGATCCGGCGGTCCTCGGCCCAGCGTCCGAGCAGGAGCTCCTGCACCAGCTCGACGTCGATGCGGACGTCGGTGTCCGTGCCGGCGGTCGGGGTGCCCGCTGCCGGGTCGCCGGCGGCGTCCGCGTTCGGCGCGGCGTGCTGCGCGTCGACGTCCGGCGCGGTGTCGTTGCCGCTGGCGGGGGTGGTGCGCTGGGCGGGGGCGGTGTCGACCATGGGCGGAGTCCTCCTGAACTGCGGTGTCCGTGTTGCACGGTCCACGCTAGACACCGGTGCCGACAGTGGCGGGAACGCCGTGCGGGCCGCACAACCCCGTGTCGTCGGTGGCGTCACGAGGTCGTGGGAACCCTCCAAAGACATGAGCCGTGTTCGACGATTGGGCGTGCCCACCCGGCCAGGGGCAGACTGGCCGCCATGTCATGTACCACCCCCGCGGACCGCGAAGGCCGTCCCGGACGCACCTTCTTCGGGCAACCGTTCGAGCTCTCGACACCGTTCGCCGTGGAGCTCTGGGAGCGGTTCTCGTTCTACGGGATGCAGGGCATCGTCCTCATCTACATGTACTACACGGTCACGCAGGGCGGCCTGGGGATCGACAAGGGCATCGCCACCGGCATCATGGGTGCCTACGGCGGCGCGGTCTACCTGTTCACGATCATCGGGGCGTGGATCGCCGACCGGCTGATCGGTGCGGACCGGACCCTGTTCGGCAGCGCGATCGTCGTGATGCTCGGGCACATCGCCCTCGCGCTCATCCCCGGGGTGGCCGGGGTCGGGGTCGGCCTCGTGCTCATCGCGCTGGGCTCCGGCGGGCTCAAGGCCACCGCCACCACGATCGTCGGCGGCCTCTACAGCCGCGAGGACCCGCGCCGCGACGCCGGCTTCTCGCTCTACTACCTCGGCGTGAACCTCGGGGCGTTCTTCGGACCGCTGCTCACCGGGCTGCTGCAGAGCTCGCTCGGCTTCCACTGGGGCTTCGGCCTGGCCGCCGTCGGCATGGCGGCGGGCCTGGTGCAGTACGCGATCCGTCGGAAGAAGTTACCCGAGGTCGTCCGCCACGTGGCGAACCCCGTCGACCGCCGCCGCCTGCCGCTCATCGGTGCCGGCGTCGTCGTCGCGCTCGTCGTCATCGTCGTCGCCGTGCTGACCGGCCTGCTCAACGTCGGCAACCTGCCCACCGTCGTGGTCGCGGTCGTCGTGTTGGCCACCATCGGTTACTTCGTCGTGATCCTGTCGAGCGGCATCACCCGTGACGAGCGGTCGCGGGTCTTCGCGTTCATCCCGCTGTTCATCGGCAGCGCCGTGTTCTGGTCGCTCTACCAGCAGCAGTTCACCGTCGTGACGGTCTACTCCGACGAGCGCCTCGACCGCTCGCTGTTCGGGTGGGAGATGCCGGTGTCGTGGGTGCAGTCGATCAACCCGGTCTTCATCATCGTGCTGTCCGGCGTCTTCGCGGCGCTGTGGACCAAGCTCGGCGATCGCCAGCCGTCCACCCCGACGAAGTTCGCCCTCGGCACCGGGATCATGGGGCTCGCGTTCCTGCTCTTCCTGCCGTTCACCGGCTCGGGCGAGAACGGCACACCGCTGCTCGCGCTCGTCGGCATCCTGCTGGTCTTCACGCTCGCGGAGCTGCTGCTCTCGCCCGTCGGCCAGTCCGTCGCCACGAAGCTCGCGCCGCCCAAGTTCCAGACGCAGATGGTCGCGTTGTTCTTCCTGTCGGTGTCGCTCGGCACCGCCGTCACCGGGGTGCTGTCCCGCTACTACGACCCGGCGAACGAGGCCCCGTACTTCACGATCCTCGGCCTGGTCGCCGTCGTGGTGGGCGTGGTCCTGCTGCTCCTGGCCAAGCCGGTGCTGCGGCTCATGCGCGGCATCCGGTAACCTGAGCGGAGCCACACGCCGACGCAACCAAGGAGTCACCACCCATGCTCGAACTCATCGCAGGGATCATCATCGGCGTCGGCGTCCTCGGTGGCGTCGGGTGCTGCATGGCCGTCGCGGCCATGATGAAGAGCGGCTCCGAGGAGTACTGAGTCCCTGACCCGGACTACTCGCCGCTGTCGGTCGTGACCGGCACCAGCTGACGACTCAGGACGGTCGCGCGCTCGAAGGGGCCGCGGCCGTCCTTCGTGTACACGGGCTCCTCGAACGCGACGGTCCACGTGCGCTGTGTCCCGCCGATCTGACTCCCGCCGGGAGCCACGATCACCCCGATCGGCTCGTCGGCCCACTGCTCGCCACCCCGATCGGTGTCGATGACCTGCACGAGGGCACCGATGCCGAGACCGGGAGCGTCGTCGGGGCGGGGACTGGGGGAGCGGCGGCGTCCGAACACGCCATCACCGTAGCGGCGCGTGGTCATGGAACGTCTGTGCGGCACCTGCCGACACGCTGACGGCCCGGCCGCCGGGTGGTCAGGACACCCCGCCGACACCGCGTCGAGTGGCCACGAACCGTCGTCGGCGGCGCAGCCAGGCGACGGTTCGTGACCAGCGCGCGGAGGTGAGCGGGGTGTTGCGACCGGCGGGACGACGGCCGGGAGGCCCGTGGCGGGCCGGCACCGCGCCTCCAGGCAGTTGTCGGTCGCGTCCAGAGCGCGGGTCGGGTGGTCAGGACACCCCGTCGACACCGCGTCGAGTGGCCACGAAGTGTCGGCTGCGCCGCCGCCAGGCGACGGTTCGTGACCCCTCGGCGAACCTGAGCGGGGTGTTGCGACCGGCGGGACGACGGCCGGGAGGCCCGTGGCGCGCCCGCACCGCGCCTCCAGACCGCCGTCGGTCGCCTCCAGGCCGCGGCCGGGCGGTCAGGACACCCCGCCGACACCGCGTCGAGTGGTCACGAAGTGTCGGCCTCGGCGCCGCCAGGCGACGGTTCGTGACCCCTCGGCGAACCTGAGCGGGGTGTTGCGACCGGGGGGACTACGGCCGGAAGGCCCGTGGCGGGCCGGCACCGCGCCTCCAGACCGCTCGGTCGCGTCTAGGCCGCGGGCCGGGTGGTCAGGACGCCCCGCCGACACCGCGTCGAGTGGCCACGAAGTGTCGGCTGCGCCGCCGCCATCCGACGGTTCGTGACCAGCGCGCGGAGGTGAGCGGGGTGTTGCGACCGGCGGGACGACGGCCGGGAGGCCCGTGGCGGACACGCACCGCGCCTCCAGGCCGCTGTCGGTCGCGTCCAGAGCGCGGGCCGGGTGGTCAGGACACCCCGCCGACACCGCCTCGAGTGGTCACGAAGTGTCGGCTGCGGCGCCGCCATCCGACAGTTCGTGACCGCTCGGCGAACCTGAGCGGGGTGTCCTGACCAGCCGACACGCGCGACCACTCACCGCGGCCCGCGTCAGACGGCGGCCGGCTCCAGCCGGGCGATCTCGGTGATGGACGAGTGGCCCGTCTCAGGGTGCTTGCGCATCGACAGGAGCCGCTCCATCGACGGCTCGAGCGCCGTGACCTTGTCGAGCGGCGCACTCACGACGAGCTGGAACCCGAGCCGGAGCCACGCGGTGACCGCACGGCCGGCGAACTCCGAGTCCGCCTTGATGAACGCCTCGTCGAGGAACACCGGCGCGAACCGGGGCCGGGGACGGGTCTCGTCACCGAGTTGGTAGCGCAGCGCGGCGCCGACGATGAACGCCACGAGTTCCTGCGTCTCGCCACCGGACTTGTCGCCGAGTGACGAGTACACCCCGAGGTCGTTCCCGTCGGTGTCGTACCGGACTGCCGTGATCTCCATGTGCCGGCGGACGTCGAGCACCGCGTCGCGCTGGGTGGTGCGGCCCCGGGCGGCGTCCGGGTCGGGCCGGATGACCGCCATGAAGCGCCGGAGCCGTCGGAACCGGGTCTCCAGCACGTCGTCGGTCAGCTCGGTGTCGACCGAGGCGGACAGGGCGCGGAGCTCGCGGCGGAAGGCGGTGACGTCCTCGCGGGTGACCCGGCGGATCTGGATCTTCAGGCGGTCCCGGTTCGCGCCGAAGGGCAGCTCCCGCAGGATCTCGTTGACCGGCTCGAGGCGCTCCTCGATCTCGACGACGGCGCGGTCGAAGGCACCGGCGAGCGGGACGAGGTCCTCGCCGCTCCACTGCGACAGGCGTCGACGCCACTCGCTCCGACGCGCGTGCAGGCCGGTCGCCACGATCTGGTCGAGGATCGCGTGGTAGTCCGGGTACGACGCGACACCGGTGCCGAGGTTCGGGTCGGGCCAGGCATCCTGGTACCTCTGGAACGTCAGCGTCAACGAGGTCGAGGCTGCTGCGGCACCGTCGAGTGCCTGCGTGAGCCGCTCCTCGAGCCGGCGCTTCAGCCGTCGCGTGGCGTCGTCGAACCCATCGACGCCGTCCGGGGCGCCGATCTCCTCGAAGGTCTCCTCGAGCAGGCGGGCCTGCTGGTCGTCCGGCAGCGAACCGGGCGAGGACTCGAAGCGCTCGAGGATCTCGGCGGCGGCGTCCTGGCCGTCGACGAGCACCGCGTGGCGCTCCTCGAGCCGCTGGACGGACAGCCGTGCGGCGGAGCGACGGTCGGCAGCCTCGTCGAGGGACTTCCGGAGCCGGGCGACCGAGGCCCGCAGCGTCCGGAGGCCGTCGTCGGCGGCGAGCAGCGCCTGCCGTTCCTCGTCGAGCCGGGCGAGGGACGTCCCCAGCCCGTCGACGTCGATCGCGGCCCACGTGGCGTCGACCACGTGCTGGTGCGCGGCGCGGAGCACGTCGAGCGCGGTGAGGTCCTGCGCGACGTCGGTGCGGCGGGCCTCGAGCGTGGCGAGGTCCTGCGCGATCGAGGCGAGCTCCTGCTCGACCGCGGCGACGCGGGCCTCGTTCGTGAAGCCGATGACGTTCGACTGGCGGCGGTCACCGTGCGCGCCACGACGGCCGTCGCGCAGCTGCCCGGACTCGGTGACCCGGCGGCCACCACCGCCGAGGTCGGACGCCGAGGCGACACAGCGGGCGTCGGTGCGGTCGGACTCGATCCGCTCGCGCACCCAGGTGCTGAACGGCGACGGCTTGATGGCGAGCTTGCCGGACACCATCGCCGGGTCGCCGTCGAGGTCCAGGTGCGGCCCGGTCGGCACACCCTCGAACTGCACGCGGACGGGCAGGCGGAGTGCGTCGATCGCCTCGCTGAAGTCGCCGAGGCGGTCCTGGTCGACGAGCAGCGTGCGGGCGACGGGCGCCAGGACGGACTCGATGGCCGTGCGCCAGCGCTCCTCGCCGTGCAGCACGTCGAGCAGTTCCGCCACGAAGGGCAGTTCGGCCGGGTCGATGCCGGCGGCGCGGGCCATGGCGAGCCGGGCCTCGTGCATCGGCAGCGGCATGGCGCCCTGCCGGTGTTCGAGCGACTGGCGCTCCTGCCGCAGGGACCGTTCGCGGTCGAGGAGCGGGTACTCCTCGCGGGTCAGGGCGTCGCGGCGCTCGTCGAGGGCCGTGCGCGCGTCGGTGTACGACCCGAGGAACTCGTGCGAGCTGCGCTGTGCGGCGGTGAAGTCGGCCTCGGTCGCGACGGACGTGCCGAGCACCGCGGTGCGCTCGTCGAAGGTGGCACGGGTGCGGACCACGGCGTCGCGCTCACGGGTGAGCCGTTCGATGCGGTCCTCGAGCTGGGCGAGCGCGTTGCCGCCCTGGTCGCGGAGCCGGGCCTCGGCGTCGCGCAGCTCGATCTCGACGGCGGCGTGCCGGGCCTCGGCCGCGGCGACCTCGGCGCGCGATGCCGTGCGCTCCCGGGCGTTGCGCGAGACCTCGGCGTCGAGCAGGTCGCGCTTCCGCGAGGCCGTCCAGTGCGCGAACGGCGACACCTCGGCGCCGGTCGCGATGCCGTCCAGGGCCGCTGCGGCTTCGGTCGCGCGCGAGATCTCGTCGTGCAGGTCGGTGATGGGGGAGAGGATGCGGACCTTGCGCTCCTCGGTGTCCATCGCCTCGTACGCCTCGTCGAGGGCGGAGAAGTGTGCGAGGGCCCGGTCGGCCGCCTCGTACGTGCCGGGGGTCTCGAGCACGAGCGACTTGTACAGCGCGTCGACGGTCGGCAGGTGCTGGCCGGCCTGGATCCGGGCGAGCAGGCGCATCGCGCGGTTGCCGCCGCCGGAGTCACCGATGCCCAGCCGGGTCTGCAACGTGTACGCGAGCTCCTGGTAGGTGTCGCGGATGACGAGCCCCGGCACGCGGCCGGTCAGCTCGAGGTGGTGGAACCGCGACGGCACGAACTCCTCGAGCCGGCGCAGGTCGAAGGTGTCGTCGACCGTCGCCATGGTCATCTGGATGTC
This sequence comes from Curtobacterium sp. MCLR17_039, assembly GCF_003234745.1. Classification (NCBI taxonomy): domain Bacteria; kingdom Bacillati; phylum Actinomycetota; class Actinomycetes; order Micrococcales; family Microbacteriaceae; genus Curtobacterium; species Curtobacterium sp. MCLR17_039. The sequence goes on along the minus strand of NZ_QKTF01000006.1, from coordinate 113,662 downwards.
GCCGACCCCGCGGGCGCGCTTCGGCACGATGTACGCACGCAGCACCGTGAAGCGCCGCTCGTCGTCGTTCCGGAACGTGACCGCCGCAGCGCCCCAGGTGGTCTGGTCGTCGCCGCGCAGGTTCACGTCGCGCAGGCTGCCGGTCTCCGGGTCGCGCCGGGTGTCGACCTTGCCGCGCAGGTACGTGAGCAGGTTGCGCTGGTCGGCGCTGCGGGCGCGGCCGGTGGTGGCGTCGTTGGAGGCGCCGTTGAACGGCACGTCGGACGGCATCATTACGGCCAGGTAGGCGTCCATCAGCGTGGACTTGCCCGTGCCCGAGGCGCCGGAGATGAGCGTCGCCGTGCCGGACAGCTCGACCTGCCGGTGGCCGTGGAACCCACCCCAGTTGACGACCTGCATCGACTCGGCGCGCCACTGCGCGACCGTGTCGAAGAGCGCCGGGATCTCGAACGTGTCGGTCACGCTTCCGTCTCGCCTTCGTCGTCGGTGTCGGTGTCGGTCTCGGCTTCGCCGTCTGCCGGGAGGCCCGGGTCGTCCCCGTCGGTCGGCTCGCCGCCCGGGGCGGTCGCCTCACCCTGCGCGGTGGTGGTCCGCAGCCAGGCGTCCAGTTCGAGCAGGCGCTCCAGGGGGAGCAGCACCTCGACGACGCTCGCCACCCGGAAACGGTCCGGGTCGGAGGTGCGGATCAGGATGCGTGCGGTCACGAGACGCTCGATGGCCTTGGCGACCCGGCCCTCGTCGCGGGTGCGGTCGGTCGCGGTCGCCGGACGGAAGCCCGCCACGTGGCCGAGGATCTCGGACCGGTCGACGACGACCTGGTCCGGGCCCGGTCGGGCGTCGGCGCGCAGTCGCATCCGCAGGTAGACGAGGACGATCGTCTCCTCGCGGGTGTACGGCAGGTCGCGGAGCAGGGTCGGGAACGTGCGGCGCTGGCTCTCCGACCGGGCCTGGCGCTTCCACGCGACCTCGCGGTCACGGTCGACGTGCAGCTCGAGGAACAGGTCGTTCAGACGGGACCGCAGCTGGTACTCGGCGTCGAGGACCGCACGCCACTCGTCGGGGTGCGTGCGGGAGCTGACGTACGAGTGCCGCAGCAGGGCGACCAGGGCGCGTCGCTGGTGCTCGTCGAGCCGGCCCTCGTCGCCCTCGAAGAGGGCGAAGCTGGACTCGTCACGCTCGTCGTCCTGCATCACGGATGCGGGGTCGTCGTAGGGGACCGTGTCGTCGACCGGTGCCGGCGTCATGTCGCTCACCGTGCCTCCTGTGCGTTCTCGTCGTGTGCGTCGCCGACCGGAGTGCGCTCGTCGTCGAGCGCAGCGGTGGGCATGTGGAAGGTGATCGCGGTGCCGTCGGGGCGGACCGTGCGGTGCTCGGCGACGTGGGCGGCCGACTCGAAGTCGTCGCGCCCCGTCAGCAGGTGCGCGAGGCCGAAGAGCTCGACCGGTCGGCGCTGCTCGGGCGGCAGCCCGTGGAACGCATCGACGCTGGAGTCGGCCTCGGCGAAGCGGAGTGCCGCGCGCAGCTCGGTCAGGAGCGGCCCACCGTGCTTGCGGAGCATCTCGACGTCGAGGTCCTCGAAGACGTCGTCGTCGGGTTCCTCGATGGGCGGCGGCACGGACTCGGCGTCCGGGTCGTAGAAGCGCTCGCGCAGCGTGCCGACCTCGGCCGCCGCCGGCAGGAGCGGCAGCGGGATCCGGTCGCGTGCGCCGCCCTGGTCCATCAGGGTGGCGAGGCCGCGGTTGATCGAGCGGAGCACCGCGTCGAGCTCGCGGTCGCGCACCACGTCGTGGGCGACGATCTGGTCGCGGAGCGTGGCGGTGAGCTGACGGCGCTGGGCGAGGACGTCCTCGATGCCCTGGCGCAGGATCGTCACGGTGTTGCGGAAGGCCCGACGCTCGCCGGCTCCGAGGCCCTGCGCGAACGGGTGCGCCAGGATCGTCGCGATGTCGTCGCGGAGCCGCAGGAGCAGGGCGTCGTCGCGGAGGAGCTCGAAGGCACCCTCGAAGGCACGGCCCTCGGGCGTCGCTTCCATCAGGTTGTCGGTGCGCGCCAGGTAGTCGTCGAGGATCTCGCCGATCGGGCGGACCTCTTGCCGGAAGTCCTCGACGATCGAGCGGTGCATCGTCGCGACCGCTTCTTCCACGCGCTTGAAGTCGCTCGGCAGCTGCCGGATCAGGTCGGAGATGTTCGTGTACCCGTCGCGCATCCGGTCGTCGTCGACGGCCACGACGTCGTCGCCGTGCTCCAGGCGCTCCCGCTCGGCCTGCAGCTCGGCGATCTGGGCGTCGATCCGGCGGATCTGCACGTCGGGGTCGGGTTCGGCGCGAGCCGCCCACCGGTGCACCGCGTCCACGATCATCGCCAGCCGGCTCTCGCTGATCAGGGCACGGTCGGCCGACAGGGCGTCGACGAGGCTCAGCGCCTCGAGGGCGTGGCTGGTCAGGGAGTACTGCTCGTCACCGTCGGGGGAGTTCGAGCGGACGAGCCACTGGGCGCCGACCCACTCGCGACACAGCGCGCGGCCGTTCGGGCGGGCCTCCTGCTCGCCCTCGGTCTGCTCGCTGTCGGCCTGCGCGCTGGCCGCCGGCACCGGCTGGTCGCTCGCGGGCACACGGGCACCCGCGGCCTGCAGGCGCGCGACGTGCTCCTCGACCTGCAGGTGCATGCGGTCGGCGGGGACGTACTGCACGTCGCGATCGAAGACCGTGCGGAACACGGCCAGGACCGTGGCGCTGGTCGGCCGGGACATGAGCCGCAGGGTCGGACGGTCGAGGACCGCTCGGACCCGGGCGAACTCGAGGTCGACGTCGGTCATGCGCCCCTTCGTCCGATCGTGCTGGTGGTCTGGCCCGCGTGCTGCGGCCTGATGAGATGACAAGAGCCCGACGCTGCTGCGTCGGGCTCTTGTCGGTGGTGTTCGTGTTGCTCTGTGGGCGATACCAGACTCGAACTGATGACCTCTTCGGTGTGAACGAAGCGCGCTACCAACTGCGCCAATCGCCCCCTGCACTGTTCGTGCGGATCGATACTAGCGGAAGTCCGGCGGTGCATCGAACACGTCGCGCGGCCCGGGTGTGGCGCGCTGCCCGCAGGGGGTGTCGAACCGCCCCGATCCGCATGAACTCGGGGGACACGCCCGGTGAACGGGGAGGATTTTGGTGGAAGTGCCCCGGTGCGTATAGAGTTTACGTCGTCGCCGCGACAGCGGAACGACAAGTGCGGATGTGGCGCAGTGGTAGCGCATCACCTTGCCAAGGTGAGGGTCGCGAGTTCGAATCTCGTCATCCGCTCGAGTGTGGGTCTTCTCGAAGGCCCGCGACTCACCAGAGGGTATCCCACCGTTCGGGTACTCACGGAGACGTGAACCTCGATGGTGGGGTGGCCGAGAGGCTAGGCAGCGGCCTGCAAAGCCGTCCACGCGGGTTCGAATCCCGTCCCCACCTCCAGATCCACCCTCCAAGACCTTGATGGACTCCGGTCCACGCAGGGACTTGGGCGATTGGCGCAGCGGTAGCGCGCTTCCCTGACACGGAAGAGGTCACTGGTTCGATCCCAGTATCGCCCACCACCACGAAGCCCCCGGCAGGACCACCAGGTCCAGTCGGGGGCTTTCTTCGTTCCGGTCTGCTCGCCGTTCCCATTCCGTCAGGACCGCGGCGCTCCGTGGACCCCGCCCGGTACGGTGGTGGACATGCAGATCGGCCGGAGGTGGAAGCGTGCCCGACGCGGCACCACGCCGGTACTGTTCCACAAGGTCTGCGAGTGGCAGCGGAACGATCGGGACCCCGGTGACGTCGTCGTCGAACGAGGAGTCTGGCTGGCGTTCACCGCGCGCCGAGTCGCGGTCTACGAGTTCGACGGCCGTGACACCCACGCTGCCGTGCTCGAACTGGACGAAGTGCTCGGCCCGACGTGGCAGGAGATGATCGACGAGGCGCCGGCAGACTGGCTCCTGACACACCTGGAACGATTCGCGAGCGGTGTGGACGTCCGCCGGGCGGTGTTGGACGACTACGCCCTCCGGCACGATGGCGGATCACCGCCGACCATCGAGTGGGCGATCCGGCTGTAGCGACGGAGTTCCCTCGAGGCCGACCGGGATGGTTCAGACCGAGCCGATGATCCGGCGCCTCAACAGTGCTGAGATCTCGGGGTCGATCGGTTGATCGGTCGGGTCAGACTCCGTCGGTCGCTGCCTGTGGGGTTTCGCCGGGGCGGACCTGCAGGCCTTTCGTCGTTCCCGTTGCCGTTCCCCGCCCCGCCCCGCCCCGCTCCGCGCCGCTCAGCTGACCGGGTTCCGGCGCAGCAGGAACGTGCCTGCCTCGACGGCCGCACGGACCGCGGTGAGTGTCTCCGAGGGTGCGTGTCCCGTCGTGTCGATCACGTGGTGTTCGAGGGACCGGAGCGCGGAGAACTGCGCCCACATCGCGAGGACCGGCGCCTCGTCGACGAGTGCGTCCGGCTCGGTCCGGCCCTGCGCTCGTCGCAGGGTCTCGTCGCGGGAGGGACGGAGGACGACGTAGTGCAGCGGTGGCCTGCTCCGGATCGGGCCCGGGTCCAGGTCCAGGAAGTGGTGCAGCATCCACGGCCCGACGATGCCGTCGACGACGACAACGAACCCACCGGCGGCGTACGCGGACGCCGCAGTGCTGATGACCCGCATGACCGTTTGGTTTTGCTCGTCCGCCTCTGGTCGGTACGGCGGAACCGAGCCGGAAACGATCGCGTGCCAGAAGTCGTCCGTGTGCAGGTGCACCGAACGCGGGAACGAAGCAGCGACCGCCCGTGCCGTCGTCGACTTTCCTGCGCCGGGCGGACCGGTGATGATGACGACCGCAGCAGCGTCCATGACCTCGGAGGCTAGCCGCTGCCACGAGCCCGCACACGGGGTCGTCGGAGGTCGAACACGCCCGACGTTGGGGGCGCGGCCCGTGTTCGGCCAGGGTGGGCAACGGCTTGCCTGCGCCCTCCGATGGCAGACTCCACCGCAGCAGAAGCGGCCAGCATCCGCATCGCCACCGAGCAGGCGACACCCGGTCGGCCCCTCCGCCTCGTCACCGACTGCCTCACAGTGCTGGCGCTCCTGCACGTCGCCGCCCGCGACGACGTGCAACGCGGTCCCGCCTGGTCCCGCTGCATCTGGCGGTACCGTGAGGGCAGAGCACTCTCGGGGGAGCAGCATGAACACGTACCGTCCACACCGACACCGTCCGTCCGCCGGTGTCCTCACCGGTGCAGATGCCGTCGCATCGTTCGTCGGCGGGGCGGTCGTCTCGGATCTCACGCTCGGTCCCCGCCGTTGACAGCGGACATGCCTGCGGACGTCATCGTCGACACCAGCGCTGCTGCCGCGGTGCGCACCCCGCCGGGGCTGAAGGTGTTCGGCGCCGTCTACACGCTCGTGTACACGTTCGGCGTCATCGCTTACATCGCCATCTCCGTCTACTACGACGCGTTCGACTACCGCAGTCAGAGGGAGTCGTCCCTCCTCGCGGCCGCGTGGGTGCTCCCGTTCCCCATCGTCGCGCACCTGCTCCATCTCGTCCTGTACCGGAGCGGCCGCCAGCGCCGGCAGGCGACCGCTCGGCGAACCGCAACCCGAGTCGTCGCCGAGGCAACTGCCGCCGGGTACCCACCCCTGGACGCCTGGCAGGTCGAGCGGATGCTCCTTGCGGAGGACAACGGTCCTGCCCCGTTCACCGGGACAGGGAAGGAGCCGTACCGGTCCCTCCTGCGATGGGACCTCCCGACCGACGATCCGTCGTTCGTCGTGACCGCCATCCGCAGCGGCACGCCGGAGAGCATCCGCCTCAGCGCGGCGTCCTCGTCAACCCGGAGTCATGGCGCTGCCGCAGCGCACCGAGCCCGAGCCGGTCTTCGGCTCCTCGGCGCGTACCGGTCGGACCTCACCGCGCCGTTGGTCTCCTCGCGGCTCGGCGGGCTGCCCGCCGTTCACGATGGATTCGACTGGCCGACCTGCGCTGAACACGACGAGCCGATGCAGTTCACCGCGCAGCTCGAGTACGACGGCAGCCTCATCCTCGTCTTCATCTGCCAGGCAGACCCGGGCTCCTGCCCGTCCTGGGACCCGGACGCCGGGTCCAACGCTGCCATCGTCGTCGGTGGACGCGACCTGCACCCGGCCGGACGACCGGCATCACCATCCGGCACCGCCGTGCTCACCGGTGAACCGTGGCTCCTCGGCGTGCACCAGGCAGGAACGGATGACTACTCCGACGCGTTGTTCGAAGCGCGCGCCGACAGTGTCACCGTCGCCGGCCAGTGGGGCGGGAACCCGGCGTGGATCCAGAACGACGAGACGCCGGACGGATACCGGTTCGTCGCGATGCTCGACGAAGACCCCCTCGGCTCGAACTTCGGCGGAGGGTCCGCGTACGTCTTCGCCGACGGCCACGGTCACGCGAAGGTCCTCACGCAGACGTAGGCCGCGAACCGCACGGTTCCGCGAGCATCCTCGTCTGCCTGAGCCCGCAGTGGTCCGCGTCCGGGCGGCGTGACACCGTCGCCGCATAGGATCCGTTCGTGGGGATCTTCGACAGGTGGCGGCGGCGGAAGCCGGACGACAGCATCGACCAGACCGAGTACGACATCCTCGACGAGGTTGAACCCGACGAGCAGATGATCGACGAAACGGTCACCGAGCAGATGCTGCCCGGGTTCCGCCGCTTCGACGACATCGTCGAAACAGTCATCGAATGGTACGAGGACGACGCACCGGACCTTGACGAGCTCCGCCGCACTGTCCTCGAGCGCACCCGACTCATCTGGGATGCACGCCGGACAGAGGAAGCAAACTGGGACTGGCGCAGCAGCCAGTACGACCGTCTCCAGTTCGCCTTCGCGGAGCTCGCCCGCGACGGCTTCGTCACCGGGATGAACCTCGGCGTCGACCAGAGCGACGGGTTCCTGGAAGCACGTGACCGGAGGACCCCGGAGGAGACAGCACCCGACGGACACCGAGAGTGGGCGTACGTGTACTTCCACGAGCAGGACACGGACGGGCTCGCCCTGCACCGGTGCGTTCTCCGCCTCGCGTACGGGTCGTTCCGCCCAGCACCTGACATCGATCCCGACCTGGTCGCGAAGTCGATGCTCTCCACCCGCGGTGAAGCAGCCGTCAACGAACGGTCCCAGCTGACCGCCGGTGAGCGGGTCGCCAGCGTCCTCACCGACCGAGGGTTCGACATCGACTGGGACGGCACCCCCAGCAAGCGCATCGGCGTCGTCATCGACCAGTGGCGGAAACCACTGCCGTTCACCGACCTGGACGAAGCCCGCGCGGTGGTCGCCAACGAACGCCTGCGCGTCCTCTGGCCCGGCGAGCGGGGAACCGCCGACGCGGCAGCGCTTGACGAAGAGGACGGCCGCTGGCACGTCTGGGCAACCGACGAGAAAGCCGGCGCCTGGTCCGACGGCTCCTGGCACGACGACGTCGGCGACGCACTGGACCGGTTCATCAGCACCGCCCGGTCGAACCAGCGACGTCCGCTGCGCTAGCTTCGGCGTGCTCGCGCTGCAGCGCGACCCCACAGCGCAGCAACGCTGACGAGGACGACTCCTCCAGCGACGGTTGCCCACGGCATGCTGTCGGAGAACATGCCGACGATGAGCCACGTCACGACTGCGAACGTCACCGCGATCGCTACTGCCCAGTGCCACGGCCACACGTTCGCCTGCGCTCGGGCTTTCCGAGCTGCGACCTGCCAGAGGTCCTCACCACGGGTCCCGTAGCGGCCGGCCCACTGCCGCTCGCTGATCCACGAAGGTCTCGGCACCCGAGGCGTCTCCGCCTGACGGTCGACGCGTGCATCGTGCGGCGCAGATGGTGCCTCCCGGCTCGGAGCCGGCAACGGCACCGGTTCGTCACGGGGCAACGAAGACCCGCCGTACATCCATTCACCACCGAGCAGGAACGACCGGCCTGGCTCGTCTGCTGCCGCTGCCCGGTGGAAGTCGGACACCCGACCCTCAGCGGTCCGTCGAGGGTCGTCCCATTGGTCCGCGTCAGCGAGGACGTCGGCGACGTACCGGCTGAGTTCCGTTTCATCGCCCCACGACGCCGTGACCAGCTCATCGAGCTGCAGTCGGATGACGGGGTTCGTTGTCCGCTCCGCCACCGAGGTGACATCCGAGAGGAACCGATTCGCGGGCTCAGCGAACTCCGGCCACACGGCGACCACCGCTGGCAGCCGCGTTCGGAACGCCTCAGCAGCGGTGGACCAGGGCACGACGACATCGGTGAGGCCCGAGCTCTCGTCTTCACCAGCTGCAAGCGCTGCGAGGAGCCGGTCAGCGTGCGCTGCAAACCAGGGTTCGGGAACGAACCCCATCCACAGGAACGGCAGGAGCCACTGCACTTCCCACTCACCGGTGACCGAGTCCAGGTCGACCTCCCCGGCGCGAACAGCCGGGTCGGCTCCCACCATCGGCGACGAAGCGGCCAGCACGTTCAGCATCACGGAGTTCCCCACGAACCGACCCTATCGACCGGTCGGAAGTGGCCGTCGCCACCTCAGACGAACTCGAGTTCATCCACCGGAAAGACGTGTGCCACCTGCAGGGCGTTACCGACGCCAGTCGAGCGGGACTTCCGAGCGGCGGGTCCACGACAGGGAGCCGCCCGGGCGAGCACCGGCTGCTGTCCGAGCATGTCCTGTACGAGCCGCACCTGCGCACCAGCGGACATGGTCAGGATCGCCGCCGTGTGACGAAGGTCGTGCGGCCGTCGCTCCCTGTGCCGCCGAGGTCCGACGGGCGCCGGTCGTGGTCCGGCTATGCCACGGCATCTGCGACGGCGTCCGCTGGTGTCGGCTCTGCCGTCATCCTGGTTCGGTCGAGCCGCCACCGCGCGATCGCTGCGGCGATGCCGGCGGCTGCGGAGGCGATGAGCGGCCACGTCCAGATGTCGTCCCCATCGTTCATGACGAGGAAGAGCGCGAAGGATGCCGCCGCGAGTGCGCCGGCGAGCAGTGAGTGTGCGATGGCGTGGACGAGGCGGCTCCGGACTCGCATCAGCGCTCGGCTGAGTCCGTGGGAGAAGGGGATGGAGGCGATGCCGCCGATGGCCGCTCCAATGCCGGTGAAGACGAGCGAGGCCGGAACGAAGAGGGAGAGGGCGATGGGGTTCCACCACGCAACGGCGATGACGGTGCCGACCGGCGCGGTGATGATCGTCATCCACAACCAGCTCTTGACGATGAGCTCGGTGGTCTCGGCCACAGTCCACGGTTTCATGCCACCCATGATGCGTCGCGATCGCTGACGATTCGTCAACGACATGTCGATCGAGACCGAACAGTGAGGGTTCCGGCAGGCTTGCTCCGAGCCTGGGCCACCAGGTGGACACCGCAGGTCGACCGCGAGAGGCGGAGCCGACGAAGAGCGTGACGCCGTCACGACGAATGATCGTGATCGTTGGCGGTCCGGCCCGTGATCGGCCAAGGTGGGCACGTGACCGCCCCGTCGACGACCACCGCCCCTCGGCTCGCTCCGCTGTACGCCGCGGGGTTCGTGACCGCCTTCGGGGCGAACGGCATCGCCGCGGCGGTCGGTGGCGAGCACCTCGAACTCGGCCTGACGCTCGCGTGGCTGGGGCTCTTCCTGGCGCTCTACGACGTCGCCGAACTCGTCCTCAAGCCGGTCCTCGGCGCACTGTCCGACCGCATCGGCCCGCGACCGGTGATCGTCGGCGGACTCGTCGTCTTCGCGGCAGCTTCACTCATCGGCGTCTTCGGAACCGGTCCGTTCTGGCTCGGCCTCGCGCGTCTGCTGCAGGGTGCCGGCGCCTCCGCGTTCTCGCCGGCATCGTCCGCCGCGGTCGCCCGCCTCGTTCCGGCGCACCGTCGCGGGACGTACTTCGGTCGGTACGGCTCGTGGAAGGGTCTCGGCTACGCCGGGGGACCGGTCATCGGTGCACTCGTGGTGCAGTTCGGCAGCACGCAGTGGCTCTTCGGGATCCTCGTCGTGATGGCCCTCGTGACGGCGGTGGCGGTGCTCGTCGCCGTCGAGCCGATCACGCCCCTGCCCCGGCAGCGGGCGACGCTCGCCGTGATGGTCCGAGCGGCCACGGACCGCCAGTTCCTGATCCCGGTCGTCGTCCTGGCCGTCGGCAGCGCTGCGATCGGCGCGCTGACCGGGATGCTCCCGGCGCTCGGTACCGAGGTCGGCATCCCGCTCCTGGTGTCGACGCTCGCGGTCGCCGTCCTCGCGGTGACGTCGTCGCTCGTGCAGCCCGTCGCCGGTCGACTGCACGACGCCGGGCGTCTCGGCACCGGGGCGGCGGGTGTGGCCGGGACGGCCGCGGTGGCCGCTGCGTTCCTGGTGATCGCCGTCGCCCCCTCGGCGGTGGCCGTCTTCATCGCGGCTCTGCTCGCCGGAGCCGGTGTCGCCACGCTGACACCCGTCGCGTTCGCGCACCTCGCCGGCACGACACCGCCCGACCGGCTCGGGCGGACCATGGGCTCAGCGGAGCTCGGGCGTGAGACCGGGGACGCCGTCGGACCGCTCGTCGTCGGTGGTGTCGGCAGCGCGATCGGGCTGCCGTTCGGGTTCGCGGCCTTCGCGGTGGTGGCGCTCGTCGGGACGCTCGTGGCGTCGCGGTTGCCGTCGAAGACCGCCGCCACACGGGACGCGTAGGGGACAGACGAAGCCCATCGGGCGCTCCGCGTACGGGTCAGCGGACACCGTCCCGTACGCATTCGTCCGACGTCGACGTTCGCAGAGGGCAGCGACCCAGCGAGCCACCGCGAGCGCGAGGAGCGCGGCGGACACCCCGGCGAGCAGCCACAACCACCCGTCGTCGTCCTCGATGAGCAACCGCAGGGCCAGCATCCCGAGCGGTGCCGCGACCAGGATCCGTCGGAGCTCGCGCCACGACGGCTTCCACAGCGTGGTCAGGCCCTTCATCCACCGACCGACCACGACGTACGCGATCACACACCCGGGGACGCAGAGGCCGATCCACTTCACGATCGTCTCGACCCCGTCGTCGTAGAACGGATGCGCCACTTCGCGGAGGACGCCGCCAGCAGCAGCCGCGACGAGCAGCACCCACATACGGGCTTCCCAGCGGCGAGGGTGCCACCAGGGCGTGCGCCACAGCGGCACTCGCTCGCGGGCCACCGGCATCGCGACTCCTCCCCGGTCGGGCGTCAGCGTCAGCGCGACGCTGATCGACGACGGGACCGAGAGGCTGCCGTCCCTGGCGGGAATCCGGCTGTTCCGCGTACGGTGTGACCGGACGAGGCCGGCACCGCAGGTCGGTCCGACGAGGGGGCGCCATGAGGATCTGAGCACCGTGGCACGAGGACTGGGCTGGTTGCTCACGACGGTCGCGAAGACGATGGGCGGGATGCGGGGCGCGAAGCCGTTCACCGATTCGCACGCGGCGCAGGTCCCGCCACGTCGTGAGGACTACCGCCCCTAGGAGGCGCGACCGTGGTTCCGCGCCGTCACCGTAGGATCGTCGAGCCGCATCCAGCGGAACGACGGGGGAACACCTGATGGAACAGCACACCGAACCGCGCACGCGACCGCGGGTCGTCACGATCGCCGTGGCGCTCTGGTGGGCGTCCGTCATCATCAGCCTCGTGGCCGCCTCGCCCGGCATCGTCGTGTCCGTGCGCGAAGCCGGCGGCGCGATCATCGGGGCTTCGCTCGGGCTCCTCTTCGTCCTCGCATGGTCGGCCCTGTTCGTGTGGCTGGCGACGCGGATGGGACGAGGTTCCGGGAACGCGCGACTCTGGCTCGCCATCATCGCCGGGCTGACTGCCTGCAGCGAAGTGATCACCATCGCCACCGTCGGCGTGGGCTGGAACCTCGTCGACACCGTCTGCGTCGTCGTCGCCGCGGTGCTCAGCTACCTGCCCAGTGCCCGTCCGTTCTTCCCGCGCGAGGAACGACGCTCGCGAGCAACGGAACCCCGCACCATCGGGTGGGACCCGACGACGGGCGAGCGCATCGTCGAGACGCCCCCGTCGGGCGACCGCGCGCACTGACGCTCGCCCCGGAAAGCGGCCGGAGAACGTGCGTTCCCCGTAGTGGGGGTACCGCCGGACTCGGCCGGATGGTTCCATTCAGAGGTCGGCATCCTCCGGGTGCCGAACAGCCACGGACCGTCTTGCGTCGCAGTGAAGGTGGTCGCCGCTGGTTACGGTGACCACGAGGTGCCGTCGAGTCGATTCGGGTTCGACACGGCGGCGCCTCCCACACACCGGGGGACCGTCCGACCAGGAAGCAGCACCATGCGATCGCTCGTCTACACCAGCACCCAGACCCGTCCGATCACGGATTCCGAACTCGCCCAGATCCTGGCGGTCGGTCGAGAGAAGAACACCCGGCTCGGCGTCACCGGCATGCTCGCGCACCGCGACCACAACTGCATCGGGATCATCGAGGGCGAGGACGACGTCGTCCGGGAGCGCTTCGACCAGGTCCGAGCTGACCCGCGACACACGAACGTCCGGGTGCTGCTCGACGAGCCGATCACCCAGCGCTCGTTCCCGGACTGGTCGATGGCGTTCCAGTCCCTCGACCCGCTGATGCACGACGTTCCGGGGTTCAGCGACCTGTTCAGCCCGGGTCGCCCGACCGACCCGGCGTTCGGGGCCTCCCGCGCTCGCGCACTCCTGGACTGGTTCCGGAAGCACCCGCTGGCACCACTGACGAACCAGAACGCCGCGGACGAGGAGGTCCCGCGCACCCGGGCGGTCAACGGTGCGATCGCGGTCCTCCACGACGGCGGACTCTCACGCTTCTCGCTCGAGGGCGTCGCGTCCCGGTCGGGGATGCGGCAGGCCGAGATCCTCGAGCTCTTCCCCTCCGAGCACGCACTGCTGGCCGCCGCGGTGATGCGGTGGACCCGCGCGGTGTCGGCACCGCTGCTGCCGCTCGCCGGCGAGAAGGGCACGGTCGCGTTCCTGCACGCGCTGCTCTCCGCCCACGCCGAGGACCCGTCCCTCATGCGGCTGATCGCCGCGACGCTGGCCATCTCGACCGACCCGTCGACGGACGGCGCCGACTACTACCGGTCTGCGTACCTGCAGTTCCGCGAGACCGTCCGCACCGCGCTGCGGGAGGACGTCCGCGCCGGCCGCGAACCGGCGACGATGGACCCGATCCGCGGGGCACAGCAGCTGCTCGCCCTCTACGACGGCATCCGCCTGCAGGCGCTGCTGACGCCGGACACCGACGTCGTCGACGCGTTCGACCGTGCCGCCGCACGAATGCGCCGTGGCTGGTCCGAACAGTACGAGGAGACCACCGTCTGGGACATCTCCGCGCCGGCCGTGGACTGACGCTTCAGCGAACCAACCGAACGGTCCGCGGGATCGGTCCGAACGCCGACTCGGCACCGTCGGGTGCGAACCCGTTCCGCCGGTAGAAGGCGTGCGCCCGCGGGTTGTCCGTGGCCACCCAGAGTGACGCCGGACGATCGGCGAGCACGGTGTCGAGGAGTGCCTGGCCGGCTCCGGTCCCGTGCGCACGGGACAACACGTAGAGCGTCGTCAGCTCCTCGGGGCGAACGGCATACGGCTCGGGGGTCGCCTGCGCCGCGGCGAACCCCACGACACCGGTACTGTCCAGGGCGACCTGGACGACTCCTCGGGCGTCAGGACTCGCGAGCGTCGACCGCCACATGTCGACCCGGCGACCCGCGTCGAACCACGGGCTCGTGTCCGGGTCATCGACGAACCGGCCGTACGTCTCTCGCCACGACACCGTGTGCACGTGGGCGATCGCATCCGCGTCGGCGAGCGTCGCCGGCCGGATCACCGTCGAGACTTCAGCATCGTTCCCCACACGGTCAGGGTAGCGACCGGCGTCCGGTGCTCAGAGCTGGAGGTCCAGGTCGAAGGACCCCGCACCGCCGAGGACCAGCGGCACTATGACCCCGAACAACGTCAGCGTCGCGCCGATCAGGATCGCCGCGAACGCGATGCCGTCACCCCGCTCACCGGTCAGTCGCACGTCGCGGCGCGCGTTGAACCCGACGACGAGACCGCCGATCGGTGCCACGAACGCGAGGGCGATCGCCACCGCCGCGAGCAGGCTGAGGGGCGGTAGCGGCACGGCTGCCGATGCGGGGGACTCGGCGGCGCTCGGCGCGGTCTGGTCAGGAGCGAGGTCGGTCACGCCGGTCAGCCTCGGGGCGACGAGGATCCCTCCGCTCACCCCTGACCGAGGTTCGTCACCAGGTTGATGGCGACCGCGATGAGCACCGTCCCGAAGAAGTACGACAGCAGCGCGTGCGGCAGCGCCTTCCGCCGGGTCTCACTGTCGTCCGGCTCGACCTCTGGTGCCGCGTACGACATGCCGATCGTGAAGGCGAAGTAGGCGAAGTCGCTGTAGGTCGGCCGCCCGTCCTGCTTGACGTCGAACCCTCCGCCGCGGTGGTCGAGGAAGAACATCCGGGTCGGTCGTCACACGCCGGGGGTGAAGACGGCGCGGACGCAGCCGTCGTCCTTGTTCTTGAACATCTCGTACCCGCGCGGCCCTTGCGACAGTGGCATCACGTGCGTGGCGAGGTGCTCGGTGCTGATCTCTCCCGCGGCGATGTGGTCGAGGATCATCGGGATGTAGCGGTGCCCGTGCTGCTGAGCGCCGCGGACCGTCATGCCCTTGTTCATGATCGCGCCGAACGGGAACTTGTCGACGAGCCCACCGAAGACCCCGAGCGAGAACAGGCTGCCGCCCTTCCGGCACGCGTAGATCGCCTCGCGCAGGGCGGTCGGCCGGTCGGTCTGCAACCGCAGCTGCTGCTTGGCCTGGTCGTACAGGTACAGCGGTCCGGTGCCGTGCGCTTCCATTCCGACGGCCTCGATGCACACGTCGGGACCCCGACCGCCGGTGCGTTCCTTGAGTTCCGGGAGCACGGCGTCGCTCGTGTAGTCGAGCGTCTCGGCACCGATGTGCTCGCGCACCTGTCGCAGCCGTTCGGGCAGACGGTCGATCACGATCACCTGCTCGGCGCCGAGCAGCATCGCCGCACGAGCGGCCATCTGGCCCACACCACCGGCGCCCCACACTGCGACGGTGTCACCCGGTGCGATCCCGGCCAGGTCGGCTCCGGTCCACCCCGTGGGTGCGGCGTCGGAGGCGAACAGGGCGGCCGTGTCGGACACGCCGTCCGGGACCGTGAACGCCCCCTGGTCGGCGTAGGGCACGCGGACGTACTCGGCGTGGCTGCCTGCGAACCCGCCGAGCGCGTGGCTGTAGGCGAAGCAGCCGCCGATCGACGACCCCCACATCGCCTCGGTCAAGCCCGGGTTCGGGTTGCCGTTGTCGCAGAGTGAGAACTGCCCGTGGGTGCAGTACCAGCACTGCCCGCAGGCGATGAACGAGCAGACGACGACCCGGTCGCCCACCTTGTGCTTCGTGACGGCCGAACCCGTCTCGACGACCTCGCCCATGAACTCGTGCCCCAGGACGTCACCGGATCGCATGGTCGGGATGTACCCGCCGAGCAGGTGCAGGTCCGAGCCGCAGGTGGTGCTCAGACGCACCTTCAGGATCACGTCGTGATCGTTGAGGATCTTCGGGTCCTCCACCGTCTCCACCGCGGTCTCGTTGACCCCGGTCCAACAGAGCGCCTTCACAGCACACCCTCCTCGTTGCTCCGTTTCGTCGCCACGTCCACCAACGCGCCGGTGGGTGTGGCCTTCCGTCGGCCGTGGGGGACCGGATCCACTCGGAGCACCTCGCCGACCTCGATGAGTTGCTTCGCCTCACGCAGAGCGGCCCGCAGCCGACCCTGTGGGTCCGGGCCGCCGCCTCGGAACCGGGCACGGAGCTCGGTGCCACGATCGCCGGGCGCGGGACGGGCCTCCACCTCGACGTCCTGCCCGAACGCCGTGAGCGGCGCGGGGATCCGCCCGCCTGGCAGCACCGCGTCCTGCCCGCGGTTCACCGTGACCGCGTGCCAGCCGGAACGCGGTTCGGCCAGCACCTTCCGTGCGGGCCCGGGTGCGCCGCGTCGGCGGCGCGAGACGACGATGCCGACGGCAGCCGTGACCATCGCAGCGGCGGCGAGGTTCCGGGCCCTCACCGTGGTGTCCCAGCGAGGAGTCGGTGGGCAGCGGACGCGTTCGCGCCACACCGCCGGGGATTCGTGTGTTCCATCGCGGCCTCCATGAGTCGCATCGGTGCGGATCAACGGGACGGGAGCGACGACCGCGCGATCGTGCTGGTCGGGACCACGGAGTCGCTCCTGTCGATCCACGATGAGCGTGGCCTCCCTGGCGCCGTCCCGGGTTGTCCGCGACGCGCTGCGGCAGGTGACGGCAGCAGGACGGACGGGAGGCCCGGTGCCAGCTGGCACCGGGCCTCCCGTCCGTCCTGGGGTCGCGTCTCAGACGCGCACGGCGCGTTCGTCGGGGACGCAGTGCGTCATCATCAGGCCCTCGACGTCGCGGGAGCCGTTGTTGCCGAGGTTCGCCAGGCGGGCGAGCTCGTCGTCGCTGAGCGTCTGTGACTGCAGCGGGGGCAGGTCCTTGACCTCGTCGAGGGTGATGCCGAGCCCTTCGCCGACACGACGACCCAGGTCGTCCTCGACCATGTAGAAGTGCCAGAGCATGCGCTCCTGCACCGGACGGGCCGCCTGCGAGATGAGGTCGACGAAGTTCGCGACGAGGTCGTCGCGCTCCCAGTCCTGCAGGAGCAGGTACCGCTGGCCGGCCTGGGTGTAGTCGTTCGTCCGGGGGATCCGCTTGCGGGTGAGCCGCCCGACGATCTCCGGTCCCTGGTCGTCGTGGGTCGGGTACTCCGCCTCGCGCAGGCCGCCGGTGATCGACGGCTCGTAGTTGACGTGCGGGTTCTCGCCGCCGTGGTCCTGGTGGTACGCCATCTGTCCATCGCGCTGGTTGGTCGCGACGGCGCCGTTCTTCGGGGCGTTGACCGGCAGCTGCAGGTAGTTCGGGCCGACGCGGTAGCGCTGCGTGTCCGAGTACGAGAACGTGCGGCCGACGAGCATCTTGTCGTCGGAGAAGTCCAGGCCGTCGACGAGCACGCCGGTGCCGAAGGACAGCTGCTCGTTCTCGGCGAAGTGGTTCGTGACGTTGCGGTTCAGGACAATCTTGCCGACGGGCTTCGGCGGGAACTCGTTCTCCGGCCACACCTTCGTGTCGTCGAGCGGGTCGAAGTCGAGCTCCGGGTGCTCGTGGTCGTCCATGAGCTGCACACGGAGCTCCCACTCGGGGTACTCACCACGCTCGATCGCCTCGTACAGGTCCTTCGACGCGTGCCCGAGGTCGCCGGCCTGCACGGCTGCGGCGTCGGCCTCGGTCATCGACGACACACCCACCGACGGGATCCAGTGGTACTTGACGAGCTTGGTGTCACCGTCCGCGTTCACCCACTTGTAGGTGTTCACGCCGAAGCCCTGCTGGGTGCGGCAGTTCGCGGGGATGCCGCGTGGGCTGAACAGGTTGACGAGCATGTGCATCGACTCGGGGGTCTGCGACATGAAGTCGAAGATGCGCGCCGGCTCCTGCCGGAAGGTCACGGGGTCGGGCTTGAGGGAGTGGATGACGTCGGGGAACTTGATGGCGTCGCGGATGAAGAAGACGCCGAGGTTGTTGCCGACGAGGTCCCAGTTGCCGTCCTCGGTGTAGAACTTCACGGCGAAGCCGCGCGGGTCGCGGGCGGCCTCGGAGGAGTCACGGCCGCCGATCACGGTGGAGAACCGGATCGCCAGGTCGGTGCGCTTGCCGGGCTCCTGGAACAGCTTCGCGCGGGTGTACTGCGCGATGGGTTCGTCACCCCACGCGCCGGTGGCCTCGAAGTACCCGAAGGCGACCGCACCGCGGGCGTGCACGACCCGCTCCGGGATCCGTTCGCGGTCGAAGTGGCTGATCTTCTCGAGGAACTGGTAGTTCTCGAGCGTCGCCGGGCCACGGGCTCCGACGGTGCGCTGGTTCTGGTTGTCGTACACGGGGTGGCCCTGGCGGTTCGTCAGGATGCGGCGGTCGTCGCCCTCGGCGGGCGGTTGGCTGGAGACGTCGGTCATGTCTCGTCCTCTCTGCGGTCGCGGTCGGCTCGGGTTCCCGACCGAGTGTGGACCGGGGCGCGGGCACGCCCTCCCAGCGGCGCCGAGGACGCGGACGAGGGCCGGTCGCCGGTGCGTTCGCCGCTGACGGCCCGTCAGTACTTCGCCGCTGACGGTCCGTCGCTACTTCGCCGCGGACGGTCCGTCGCTACTTCGCCGCTCGCGGCCCGTCAGTACGAGGTGCGACCGGTGGCTGCGGCACCGAGCACCGCGGCCGCACCGTGGGCGAGCAGGGTCCCGTCGGTGACGACGGCGACGCGGTCGAACCCGAGCGCGCGGAGCCGTTCGGCGCGGGCCAGGTCGCCGGCGAAGGCGCCGGTGTGCTTGCCCGCGCGGCGGGCTGCGGCGACGATCGCGGGGAGTGCGCCGTCGTCGTGCAGCAGTGCGTCCAGCTCGATGCCCAGTCCGATCGACAGGTCGAAGGGGCCGACGAACACCGCCGAGACGCCCGGGACCGCCAGGATCTGCTCGGCGGCACGGAGGCCCTCGGGTGTCTCGAGCATCACCCACACCTCGGGGTCGGCAGCGGCGGCGGACGGTGCCGCGCCGCCCCAGAGTCCCGCCATCGGCCCCCAGCTCCGTCGGCCCCGCGGTGGGTAGTGCGCGGCACGGACGGCGTGCTCAGCCTGCTCGACGGTCTCGATCATCGGGACGATCACGATGTCGGCGCCGAGGTCGAGCGCACGGCCGATCGCGGCGTCCGAGCCCTCGGCGACCCGGACGGCGACGGGGACCTGCGGTGCGACCGCGGCGAGCGCCGGCATCGTCGCCAGGAGCGTGGCGTCGTCGAAGGCGCCGTGCTGGGCGTCGAGGCCGAGCCAGGCGAACCCGTTCTGCGCGATCTGCGCGGTGGTGCGGGGTTCGCCGAGGGTGCACCACACGCCGTCGGCGCGGCCGTCTCCGAGTGCTGGCACCGTGGTCCTCCGTCTGGTCTACCGGCGCGATCGCCGGCAGTTCGTCCTCTGGCGCGTCAGGCTACCGTCCACGGAGCGCTCGTCGCTCGTCCGCCGGGGCTGGGCCGTGGCCTCATGCGCACGCATGGGACATGGACAACTGCTCACCTTCGGGTGTAGTCCTGTGCGCAGGAAGCACTGCACGGGCGGTCGCAAGTCGGCCAGCACCAACCAGCACCACAGCACCAGTCAGGACCTGCAGGGAGGTCGGACGGACATGCATGACGAAGGTGGCGTCGATCTGCGGACGGGCTCGCGCCCGCCAGGCGGCGACGGAATCCGGTGGGCGTTCGGGATCGTCGGCGCGGTGGGCGTGCTCGCCGGACTGGCTGCGATCGTCCTGCCCCACGCGACGCTGTTCGCGGTGTCGTGGGTCTTCGGGATCTACCTGGTCGTGTCGGGGGCGGCGCTGGTCGTCCGGGGGTTCCAGGTGCACCCTCGGGTCTGGTGGCGTCAGGCCGGGCTGGTGGTCTTCGGGGCGCTCGTGGTCGCCGGCGGCGTCGTCGCGATCGTGTTCCCGCCGATCGGGGCGCGGTGGGTGGCGCTGCTGCTCGGGTTCGCCTGGATCCTCGAGGGCATCGCGCTCGTCTACGCCCCGTGGGTGGGCCGCCGGCCGTTGACCGTGGTGCTCGCCGTGCTCAGTGTGCTGAGCGGCATCCTGGTGATGAACCTGCCAGGTCTCGGCGCGCTGGTGACGGTGGCCGCGGTGGGGAGCGTGCTCATCGTGTTCGGTGTCGTCCAGCTCGTCGTCGCGTTCAGCTGGCCGCGTCCGGAGGAGGAGCGGGCCGGCGTTCCGATCCCTAGCCCCTGATGCTCGCCGTGCGGTGGGAGCAACAGGGACCGAAGTCCTGGGTGGCGCGCGACCACGGGACCAGCCTGGGGCTCGTGCTGCACGTCCGTGAGCGGTTCCTGGCGTTCGACCAGGACGACCGCCCGCTCGGGAGCGCAGCGTCCCTGGCGGCGGCCCAGCAGCTCGTCGCCGGCGCCGTCCGCTCGAGTGCCCCGGCCCGGCGGGACACCGTCGCGGTGGTGCTGTCGGTGCTCGCGGCGCTGACCGTCGGGGGAGCGGCCGTCGTGCTCGCCGCCCGCGCGCTGATCTGAAGGGCGCCGTGCGGGGTCACTCCGAGCCCACCGGACGGTGTACCCACTGCCGGAGCGCGGCCGTGACCGCGACGGGGTCCTCCCACGGCGCGAGGTGCCCGACGTCGTCGAGCACGATGACCTCGGGGTGCCCCGGCAGCGCCGTCTGCAGGTCGTACGCCTGGTGCAGGGGGATCCAGGGGTCCTGCCGCCCCCACCCGATCCGGGTCCGGCACCGCACCGAGCCCAACAGCTCGGCCACGGGCCGGGTGTCGTCTGGGGTCAGCGCGGCGATCTGGAGTGAGAACGCGACCTGCCCCTCGGGGCCGGCCCAGGGCCGCGCCAGGGCCTCGAGGTCCGACGGCGATAAGCCCCTTGACGAGGCACCGTCGATGTACTGCCGCACCATGGCGGCGTGCAGGTCGCCGGGGAGTCGGTCGAACACGGCACGGTGCTCCGCCACCAACCGGAAGAACGGAGAGCCCCACGGGTCGAGCACGACGGCGTCCCAGAGGAACAGGCTCGCGTACTCGGCACCGTGCAGCAGGTGCGCCCGGAGCGCCACGGCGCCGCCCACATCGTGTGCGACCAGGTGAGGTCGATCGAGGCCCCACCGGTCGAGGAGTGTGCCGAGACGGGTCGCCTGCGCTCGGAGCGTGGTGTCGACGTTCGGCCCACGGTCCGCGTCGCCGTACCCCGGCATGTCCCAGAGGAAGACCCGGTGGTCCTGCGCGAGCGCCCGGCCGACCTCGGCCCAGACCGCCGACGACCAGGGCGTGCCGTGGCACAGGACGACGTCGCCGCGTGCCGGTCCTGACGGCTCGATGACCCTCGTGGCGATGGTGGTGCCGTCCACGACGACGGGGACCGGAGCGGGGAGGGGGACGGGGAGGGGCACTCGGCGTGGCAGCATGGTCGCACGTTAGGACCTCAGGTCGACCTGAGGTCAAGAGGAACGGACGTGGCAGTGCGGATCGGTGCAGCAGCTCGGCGGGTCGGCGTCGAGGTCCACGTGCTGCGGCACTGGCACGACACGGGGGTCGTCGTCCCCGATCGAGCGCCGTCGGGTCACCGGGAGTACTCCGAGGAACACGTCCGTCGCCTGCAGGTCGTCCGGGCCTGCCAGGGCGTCGGCATGAGCCTGGCCGAGATCCGGCTGGTGCTCCGGCGGAGTGCACCCGACCGGTCCGGAGTGATCACCGAACGCCTCCGTCAGATCCGGGCGCAGCGTGACCAGTTGGCCGACGCCGAGCGGTTCCTCGAGCACGTGATCGACTGCACCCACGACCTGCTGACGCGGTGCCCGTCGTGCTCCGCGTACGCCTCCTCGGGCACGCGGCTCCGGTCGGTGCCCTCCGCACCGGTACCGTTGCGTCCGTGAACGACGACCCCGAAGCCGCCATCGCCCAGCACGTCCACGACGCCTGGGACGGTTCCCTGCGCCTGGTGCACATCACGATCTCGGACGAGGACGGTGACGCCTACCCCGGGCAGGACGTCGACCGCTGGGTGATCGACGTCCGCGTCCCGATCACCGACGACGACGAGACCGAGGCGGTGTCCGTCGCCGAGGTCACCGCGTTCACGAGCCGTGCACCCGAGTCGCTCGAGGCACTGGTGCTCGGCTACCAGGTCTCCGACGTCGCCGGGTCCTTCGCGTCCGCCGTCGCCGCACAGGACGCGACGGGGGAGACGTTCTTCTCGCTGCAGACCCACGCCGCCGAGATGCTCGGCAAGCCCGACCTGCTCGCCGTCGACCGGCTCACGGTCCGTCCCGCGTACCGGGGGCTGCCCGGACTGGTGCCGGCGATCGTCGACGCCGTCCGCCACGGACCGGCCGGGCGCACCGCTTCGTGGGTGCTCACGGACCCGACGGTGTGGGACGTGCCGTTCGGCGAGGACGACCGGTCAGCCGGCGCGTTCGTGCAGTGGGCCGACACCGCGGTGCTCACCTCGATGAACGCCGCGCCGGACGACCTGGAACGCCTGTCGCTCGTGCCGCCGGCCGGTGGCATCGTGATGGGGTCCCGGTCGGACGAGGTGCACCTCGGCGACGCGATCGACCACGCGATGACGCAACCGGCGATCGCGGTGCCGTTCGACCTGCCGCCGAAGCTCCCCGCCAGCATCTGGGCCGCCGCGCCCGAGGACGTCCACGGCGTGCACCCGGACGAGACCACGGGGTCGATCACGGTGGAGACGCACGACGAACAGCTCGAGGTCGTCGGTTCGCCCGGCACCGCACCGCAGCTCGTGGGGATCTCGGCCTCGGCCGACGCCGCGACCCAGGAGTGGCTCCGCACCGTGCACCAGCGCTGGTGGCAGTACGAGCCGGACCTGCACGCCCGCATCCACGACGTCGTCGACGAGTACCTGTCCACCGGGCACATCGAGTCGGCGTCGGACGAGCTCGCCGGGCACCTGCACGCCCCCGACCTGCCGCCGTACCGGACGGAGTGGCCGGGCACCGGCACCGTGATGCTCGAGGAGCTCGGCGAGGACACCGAGCCCATCGTCTTCGACGCCGTGCTCGAGGACGGCACCCGGCACGAGCACATCGGCGTGGTCGTCGTGCACGAGTCCGGACACGTCCGCGCGTTCCTGCACGACGAGTGGGAGCCCGGGTTCCCGGCCGCGGAGGCCGCGGTCGCGCACCTCATCAGCCTGGGTGCCGGCGAGTTCTTCGCGGACGCCCTGCACGACGAGCTGTCAGCGGGGGTCGAGCACGCGATCCTGACGGGTGACGTCCGCGGCCACTGACGGCCGGGCGTACACGCCACATGGCCCGGCGGCACACGGCCCGGCGCACCCGGATCGGTCAGCCCAGCCGGACCCGCCGGTTCAGACCGGGCGGTAGATCGCGATCGGCGGGGTGTGGTCGTCGCCCGCGTCGTGGGCATCGCCCGTCGCGAGCCAGGTGCGGCCCTCGTGCTCGATCGTGGTCGGCAGGTCGCCGTGCACCAGGATCCGGATCGCGGGGGCGTCGCCGTCGACCAGGTCGACGCCGTGGGCCTCGGTCCCGCCGGGATTGTCGTGCACGTAGCTCATGGTCCGATCGAACTCCGTCGACCTGACGGACGGCCCGCGCCGCGCCGGACACGCCCGGAACCTTCACCGGAACCGGTGATGCCGCCCGTCATCGGGTAGAGTCATCTCCGCACGGCCAGCACGGCGTGTGAATGCGGATGTGGCGCAGTGGTAGCGCATCACCTTGCCAAGGTGAGGGTCGCGAGTTCGAATCTCGTCATCCGCTCAGAACAGGAAGACCGGAACCCCCGTCGCTCGGAAGAGCGGCGGGGGTTCCGTCGTTGCGGGGCGTCGCAGCACCGAAGGCGTGGGGGCCCGGTGGGCGCAGGCTTCGGGTACCCGCGCCCACCGGGCGCGGAGGCGACCCTGCCCCCACTGGCACGCGCCGGGTGGGTGGCCCGGCGCAGTTCCGAGGATGTATCCGGAGCCGTCCCCCGATCGGGTGGGAATCGGATCCAGCGTTGCGGGAACCCGCAAGAACCCCGCACGACCCGCCGCTCGAGCCTTGTGCTACTCGATGCCGTCCGGTATCGACGCCGACATCGTGCGGGCGCCGGGCAGCCCCACCCACCGCCGGGCCCCGGACTCGACGACCGTGACGAGCACCGTGTCGCACCCTCGGCAGCGCGCCACCGACCCCATCGCGGAGCGGTGGACCGTGGTCTGCCCGAGCACCCCGAGCGAACCGCACCCGGCGCAGCGCAGGGCGACCACGGTCGGCTCGGGTCCCAGAGTGTCGGCCAGCGTCCCCGCCAGTGCGTTGCCGTCCACGACGACCATCAGTTGCCCCCGAACCGTTCGGCACGGACGTCGCTCGTGTCGTGTCCGAGCTCGGTGAGCCAGCGCAGCACCTGCTCGACGAACGGCGTCGACCCGCACACATAGACCAGAGCAGCCGCGTCCGGCGGGAACACCGCGGCAGCGAGCGCGTCCCGCGTCAGTCGGCCGGCCGGCACGGACGAGCCTGGAGGCGCGGTGCGGCTGTACACGTGGGTCACCTCGAGCGGTGCCCGGCTCGCGAGCGCCTGGTCGAGTTCCCCACGGAAGAACACGTCGTCCGGTGTGCGGACGGCCGCGAGGAGCCGGAAGGGCGCCGGGTCGTCCGCCTCGGCGTGGGCGGTCACCATCGCGACGAGCGGCACGATGCCGGAGCCGCCGGCGATGAGCTGCACCGGACGGGTGGACTCACCCGGCCGCCAGACGAACCAGCCGCCCAGGGGTCCGTGGACCTCGAGCGCGTCGCCGACCTCGACGGCGTCGACGAGGAACGGGGAGACCTCGCCGCCGTCCACCCGGTCGACCGCGAGCACGACGTCGGTCGCGGGGCCGGCCGACGCGATGGAGTACGAGCGCTGCGCCTGGTAGCCGTCCTCGGCGGTCAGCCGCAGGTCCAGGTGCTGCCCGGGGTCGTTGCCCGGCCACGTGGGGACGTCGAGGACGATCCGGCGCGCGTTCGTCGTCTCGTGGCCGACGGACGCGACGGTGGCGGCGTGCCAGGCCGGCCGCCTTCGCGTGGCGGGACGAGCGACGGGGGTGATCCGTGCCTCCAGGCCGGTGTCGGGGAGCGTCACCAGTACCGCTCTTCCTTCCACGGGTCGCCGTGCAGGTTGTAGCCCGCGTTCTCCCAGAAGCCGGGTTCGTCGTCGGCCTGCATGACGATGCCGCGCACCCACTTGGCGCTCTTCCAGAAGTACAGGTGGGGCACCAGCAGGCGGGCGGGCCCGCCGTGCTCGGGCGTCAGGGGCTCGCCGTCGGCCTCGAACGCGATCCAGGACTTGCCGTCGAGCAGCTCGTCGAGCGGGACGTTGGTCGTGTACCCGCCGTAGCTGTGCACCATGCAGTATTCGAGTTCGGTCTCGACGTCCTCGAACAGGCGGTCGAGCGGGACACCCCGCCACGGCATGTCGAGCTTGGTCCAGTGCGTGACGCAGTGGATGTCGACGGTGACGTCCTCGACGCCGAGCGCGTGCACCTCGTCCCAGGTCCACTGGTGCAGGCCGGACTCGGTGCGGATCGAGAAGGCCCAGTCGGTCGGCTCGATGTCGGGCGTCGCTCCGGCGGACAGGACGGGCCAGTCGCGGACCAGGGTCTGACCGGGCGGGATGCGGGTGTCGTCGCGGTCGTCGCGTCGACCGCCGAACCCGCGGGTGAACGTGGCCATGGTCCTCCTCGTCGGACGTCGGTGCGTTCCCGATCATGCCGTGTGCCGGGCGGTGCCGTGTAACGGGTTGGTAAACGTTCCACCGGTGGACGGAACGGTCGTGCGCGTCGGCGGATCCGCGCGGGCTCGCGGATCGGGTCGGACGCGGTGGTGACCCGCGCGTCGGGAGCGGGCTTGGGGGATCGGCCCGGGACCTCTATCGTTCACCGGAACGATTACAGGAGGGGTCACCCCGAATGCAGCCCATCGTCCCCGAACCCCGAGGCGCCCACGGTCCGAGCCGTCGGGCGCTAATCACCGGCGCCGCCGGTCTGGCCGGCCTCGGCCTGCTCACCCTCGCCGGATGCAGCTCCGGCGCGTCCGCCGGCACCCCCACGATCCCCGAGGCCGCGGCCACCGGTGTCGCCCGTCGCGGCGGACGCCTGCGCATCGCACGGCCCGCCGCCTCCGCCGCCGAGACCCTCGACTCCGCGAGCTCGCTGTCGGCCTACGAGTACCTCGGCGCGCTGTACAACCGGCTCGTCAAGCTCGACCAGCAGGGCACCCCGGTGCCGGACCTGGCCGAGGAGTGGTCCGCGAACGCCGACGGCACCGAGTGGACCTTCGCGCTCCGCCGGGGCGTGGTCTTCCACGACGGGTCCCGGTTCACCGCCGACGACGCCATCGCGAGCATCCGGCACATCCTCGACGAGAAGACCGGCAGCCCGCAGGCCGGGGTGCTCGGCGAGGTCATGGACGCCGACTCGATGCGCGCTGTCGACCCGTACACGCTGCGTTTCTCGCTGACGAAGCCGAACGCCGAGTTCCCGTCGCTGCTCACCGCCTACCAGTGCTACATCGTGCCGGCCGACGCCATCGCCGACATCGGCCGCACCGGGATCGGGACGGGGCCGTTCCGGCTGTCGTCGTTCACCCCCGCCGGTGCCGGCAGCGTCGAGGCGTTCCCGGACCACTTCGCTGGCCGCCCGGCACTCGACGGCATCGACTTCTACTCGATCCAGGACACCACCGCGCGGGTGAACGCCCTGCTCGCCGGGCAGATCGACCTCATCTCGCAGACGAACCTGGACTTCGCGACCGCTCGGGTGGTGTCGGCGTCCGACCGCGCCACCGTCGCCCGGTCGAAGAACGCCCAGTGGTACACGATCCCGATGCTCGCCACGAGTGACGAGTTCAGCGACCCGCGGGTGCGCCAGGCGATGAAGCTCGCCTACGACCCCCGGAAGATCGTCGACACCGCGCTGCAGGGCACCGGTTCGGCAGGCTGGGACAACCCCGTGCCGCCGCAGCTCGCCGCGTTCGTCGACGACCACCGCGAGTACGACCCGGACAAGGCCCGGGCGCTGCTCAAGCAGGCCGGGCGTGCGGACTTCCGCGCCGCGATCTACACGTCGAGCTACGAGTCGGTGTTCACCCCGATGGCCGTCGCCTACCGCGACGCCGTCGCCGATGCGGGCATCCGTCTGACCGTCCGCAACGCCAGCTCGGACTCGTACTACACGCAGATCTGGATGCAGAAGCCACTCATGGTGAGCTACTGGTTCACGGGGCGGCCGATCGACCAGCTGCTCAACCAGATCTTCCGCTCGGGGTCGTCGTACAACGAGAGCGCCTGGTCGAACGAGACCTTCGACGGGCTGCTCGACGATGCCCGCGCCGAGATGGACGACGCCAAGCGGCTCACCCTGTACCAGGACGCCCAGCGGCTCGTCGTCGAGGACGGTGCCGACATGACGCCGATGTTCGGCGACCGGCTCGTGGGGTTGTCCCGCGACGTCGTGAACTACTCGGAGTACGGCTTCGAGTTCGACTACCTGCGGATCGGACTGCGCCGATGACGACCACGAACACGCCGTCGGACGTCCTCGTCCCCGTCCTCCGCCGCGTCGGCATCGCCGTGCTGACCGTGGTGCTCGCCTCGCTGTTCGTGTTCCTCGCGGTGCAGGCACTCCCCGGCGACGTCGCCCAGCAGCTGCTCGGGCAGAACGCCACCCCCGACGCGGTCAAGCAACTGCGCGAGACCCTCGGCCTCGACCAGAACGTCTGGCTCCGCTACCTGCAGTGGCTCGGCGGCGCGGTGCACGGCGACTTCGGCACCTCGCTCGTCAGCGGCGAACCGGTCGCCCCGACGCTGTTCACGGCCTTCCGGAACAGCATGCTCATCGCCGTGCCCGCGATGCTCGTCGGCGTCACGGTGTCCCTGACGCTCGGGGTCGTCGCCGGTGTCCGCCGCGGCCGTCCGAGCGACAGGGTGATCTCGATCGTCAGCCTGGTCGTGATGAGCGTGCCGGAGTTCATGGTCGCCACCGTCCTGGTGCTGCTGTTCGCGATCGGCCTGCCGGTGTTCCCCGCCGTCGTGCTGCGGGGGAGCGACGCCACCGTCGCCGAGCTGCTGCCCACCATCTGGCTGCCGATCATCGTGCTGACCCTCGCGATGGCCGCCTACATCGTGCGGACGGCCCGCTCGTCGACCATCGACGTGATGGCGTCGGAGTTCGTCACGACGGCCGAGCTCAAGGGCCTGACGATGCGCCGGGTGGTCTGGAAGCACGCGGTCCCGAGCGCCCTGCTCCCGACGCTGAACGTCGTCGCGCTCAACGTCGCGTGGCTGCTCGGCGGTGTCGTGGTGGTCGAGAACGTCTTCAACTACCCGGGGATGGGCAAGCTCATGCTCGAGTCGGTGTTCAACCGCGACCTGCCCATCATCGAGGCGATCGCCCTGCTGAGCGCCCTGATCTACGTCGTGTGCAACCTGGCCGCCGACCTCGTCGCGCTCGCACTCGACCCGAAGCTGCGGACCCGCCAGCGACGACCGCGCACGCGTACCCGCAGCGCCCGCAGCACCAGGAAGGCCGCCGCATGACCGCCACCGCACCCCGCCGCCGCGTCGGGCGCGACGTGCTCGCCGGCGCGCTCGCACCCCTGCGCGGGTCGACGGCGCTGAGCATCGGCCTCGGCCTCATCGCCCTGCACGTCGTCCTCGCCCTGCTCGCGCCGGTCATCGCCGGGCACGACCCGGTCGCCACGAACGCCGGCGACGTGCTCGCCGGTCCGACGTGGACGCACTGGCTCGGCACCGACCAGTACGGGCGTGACGTCCTCTCCCGCACCCTGAACGGCGGCCGGTACGCGCTGTCCGTGACCTTCCTCGCCACCACGATCGCCGTCGCGGTCGGCACCGTGCTCGGCTGCGTCACGGCCTACGCCGACAACTGGTTCGACGAGGTCGTCATGCGCGTCGTCGACGCCCTGCTCAGCGTGCCGTCGATCCTCGCGCTCCTGGTCGTCGTGACGGTCTTCGACGCCGGCCTCTGGGTCATCGTCCTCGCCGTCACGGTCGTCTACGCCCCCGCGGTGACCCGTGTCGTCCGCGGCGCCGCCCGCACCGTGATCACGCAGGACTACGTCACCGCGGCCCGCGCCCGTGGCGAGCGGCCGCTGTCGATCGTGTTCCGCGAGATCCTGCCGAACGTGCTCGACGTCGTGCTCGTCGAGTACGCGATGCGGGCCTCGTGGATCGTGCTGCTCGTCGCATCGCTGTCCTTCCTGGGCTTCGGCGCGAACCCACCGACCCCGGACTGGGGCCTGATGGTGCAGGAGAACCGCACCGCGCTCACCGTGGTGCCGCTCGGCACACTCGCCCCGATCGTGGCACTCGCCACGCTGGTGATCGGACTGAACCTCGCGGCCGACGGCCTGAGCAAGTCGCTCGGTGTCGACCGTGCGAAGCAGGGAGTCAGCGCATGACCCGCACCGACACCGGCACGACGTCCGCCGCGACGACGACCGTGCCCGACGCGATCGTCCGCGTCGACGACCTGTCCATCTCGTACGCCGCCGGCAAGCGACGCGTCCCCGTCGTCCGGGGTGTCTCGTTCACGATCGAGGCCGGTCGCACCCTGGGCCTGGTCGGCGAGTCCGGCAGCGGCAAGTCCACCGTCGCGCGGACGCTCCTGGCACACCTGCGCGCCGGGTCGGCGATCGACGGCGGGACGGTCCGCGTCGACGGGGCCGACGTCTTCGCCCTGTCGCCGGCCGGCCGCCGGGCGCTCCGCGGCGGCACCGCCTCGGTCGTCGCCCAGAACGCCGGGCAGGCACTCACCCCGTCGATGCGCGTCGGCGAGCAGATCCGCGAGGCCCTCCGCGCCCACGGCGAGCCCGACGGCCCTGAACGCGTCGCCGAGCTGGTGCGGCTGGTCCGGCTGCCGGACCCCGACGCGATCGTCCGTCGGTACCCGCACCAGTTGTCCGGCGGCCAGCAGCAGCGCATCGCCATCGCGATGGCCGTCGCGGCCCGGCCGCGCGTGCTCGTCCTCGACGAGCCGACCACCGCCCTCGACGTCGTCACCCAGGCCGCGGTCCTCGACCTGGTCGCCGACCTCGGTCGGCAGCTCGGCATGGCCGTCCTGCTCGTCAGCCACGACCTCGGGGTGGTGTCCGCCATGGCGGACGAGATCGCCGTGATGCGCGACGGCGAGGTCGTCGAGCACGCCGCCACGGCGGCGCTCTTCGCCGCTCCGCAGCACGAGTACACGCGCGCCCTGCTGGCCGCGGTGCCGGACGGGCGACGGCCTGGAGGCGTGGGGCACGTGTCCGACGACGCGACCGTCCCGGGGACGGTCGGCTCCACGGCCACCCGCACCGCGCCTCCCGAGGGCGCCGCCCGCCCCGTGGTGACCGCTGACGACCTGGTGATCCGGTACGGCCGCGGGCTGCCCGCCGCCGTCGACGGTGTCTCGTTCACGATCGCCGCGCACGAGACGCTCGCCGTCGTCGGCGAGTCCGGCAGCGGCAAGTCGACCCTCGCGACGGCGCTGGCCGGCCTGGTGCCGGCCGAGTCGGGGACGTTCACGTACGACGACGGCACGACCCGCGGCGACCTGCGCGAGCCGATCGCCGGTCGCGCGCCCCACCTGCGGCGCGCGGTGCAGCTCGTGTTCCAGAACGCGGACACGTCGCTCAACCCGCGGCGCACCGTGGGTGCCGCCGTCGCGCGGCCGCTCCGGCTGTTCAGCGGCTCGTCCTCGCGCGAGCGCGTGGGCGCCCTGCTCAGCCAGGTCGGGCTCGGACCGGAGTTCGCCGACCGCCTGCCCGCGCAGCTGTCCGGTGGGCAGCGCCAGCGCGTCGGGATCGCGCGCGCACTCGCGGCCGAGCCGTCGCTCGTGATCGCCGACGAGATCACCACGGCGCTCGACGTGCAGGTGCAGGCGGGGATCCTCGCGCTGCTGGCCGACCTGCAGCGCGAGCGCGGCCTCGCCTGCCTGTTCATCAGCCACGACCTCGCCGTGGTGCGGGGCGTGGCGGACCGGATCGCGGTGATGACCGGTGGCCGGATCGTCGAGATCGGACCGACCGAGCGGGTGTTCACCGGCCCGAACCACCCGTACACGTCGACGCTGCTCGCGGCGACCCTCGAACCCGGCAGCACGACCCTGCCCGACGTCGGTGACGGGGTGCCGCGCTGGCGGCACGCCGACGGCTGGACCGACCACGGCGACGGACACCGCACCCGCAACTGGGAGGACGCATGACGACCGACGACGGCACCGACCAGGGCACCGCCGCCGCCACCTTCACCGCCATCGGCGGCCCCGGCTCGCTGCCCGCGGGCGTGACGGTCCGCGACGAGTGGATCCCGATGCCCGACGGTGTGCGGCTGCACGCCCGGATCTGGGCACCGTCGCAGTCGCCGACGCAGCCGGGTGACCCCGGCGGTCCGACGCCGGTGCTGCTCGAGTACCTGCCGTACCGGCTCGACGACTGGACCGCACCACGCGACTCGGAGCGGCACCCCTGGTACGCCCAGCACGGGTACGCCTCGGTGCGGGTCGACATCCGCGGCACCGGTTCGTCCGACGGGTTCTTCGACGACGAGTACAGCGAGCAGGAGCTGCTCGACGGCGAGGCCGTGATCGCCTGGCTCGCCGAGCAGCCGTGGTCAACGGGTGCCGTCGGCATGTTCGGCATCTCCTGGGGCGGCTTCAACGCGCTGCAGCTCGCGGCCCGGGCACCCGCCGCACTCAAGGCCATCGTGACGGTCTGCTCGACGGACGACCGGTACGACAACGACGTGCACTACGTCGGCGGCGCCGTGCTCGGCATCGACATGGCGGCCTGGGGCGCGACCATGTTCGCCTTCAACTCCCGGCCGCCCCGGCCCGAGGTCGTCGGCGCCGGGTGGATCGACCGCTGGCGCGAACGCCTCGAGGCGAACCGCCCGATGACGCCCGTGTGGCTGGCGCACCAGGAGCGCGACGACTACTGGCGGCACGGCAGCGCGGCCGAGGACTACGACGGCATCCGCGCCGCGGTGCTCGCGGTCGGTGGCTGGGCGGACCCGTACCGGGACGCCGTGCTCCGGCTCGTCGACCACGTCAGCGCCCCAGTGAAGGGCATCGTCGGCCCGTGGTCGCACCAGTACCCGGACCGTGGACTCGCACCGGGGCCGTCGATCGGGTTCCTGCAGGAGACCCTGCGGTGGTGGGACCGCTGGCTGCTCGGGGTGGACACCGGCGTCGAGGACGACCCGGCACTGCGGGCCTGGATCAACGAGGGCGAAGCCCCCGCGCCGTACTACGCCGGTCGCCGCGGTCGGTGGATCGGTGCCGAGGCGTGGCCCTCCGCCGCGACCCACGAGCGCGTCCTGCCCCTCGCCGCCCTGCGGGGCGGTGACCTCGGACCGGTCGTCGTGCGGTCGCCGCAGCACACCGGGGTGGACGCCGGTCGGTTCTTCCCCTTCGGCAACGCCACCGACCTGCCGCCGGACCAGCGCGCCGAGGACGGCCGGTCGGTCACCTTCGACCTGCCCGTCGGCAAGGCGTTCGACCTGCTCGGCAACGTGCTCGTGCGGTTGTCCGTCACGAGCGACCAGCCCCGGGCCACCCTGACCGTCCGGCTCTGTGACGTCGCACCGGACGGCTCGTCGACGCTCGTCACGCGCGGGGTGCTGAACGCCGCGAAGCGCGACGGCATGGACCGCGACGACGTGCTCGTGCCCGGGACGCCCGCCGAACTGCCCGTGCGCCTGGTCTCGACCGGACACCGGTTCGCCGCCGGACACCGGCTGCGCATCGCGGTCTCGTCGTCCTACTGGCCGTGGGTGTGGCCGCACGGCGTCGAGGCCACGGTGACGATCGACCCGACCGCCTCGAGCGTCACCCTGCCCACCTGGACCCGGTCGACCGACGACGGGGTGGTCTTCGCCGAGCCCGAACGGTCCGAGCCCCTCGTGATCGAGCGCGTCGCGCCGGCCGACCCGCTGCCGCAGCGCACGGTCACGCACGACGTCGAGACGGGGGAGTGGACGCTCGACGTCGACCCCGGGTACGGCGGCGGGCGGGTCTACCCGGACGGCCTCGTGTTCACCGAGGACGCCCGCGAGACGTACCGGATCCGCTCCGACGACCCGACCAGCGCACGGGCGAGTTCCCGCTGGGCGATCGGGCTGGCGAAGCCGGAGTGGGCCGCGCGCCTCGAGACGACGTCCGAGGTCACCGCCGACGCCGACACCTTCCACGTCGTCAACACCGTGCGCGCCTGGGCCCGCGACGGCGGACCCGACGAACCCGAGGTGCTCGTCACCGAGCGGACCTTCGTCGACGACGTCCCACGGACGTCGGCGTGACCGCGGCGAGGGTTCGGCAGCGGCCGGAGGTCCGACGCGCGATGATCGTCGAGGCCGCCCGCGCGGTGATCGTGCGAAACGGCGTCGGTGCCACCGGGCTGCGCGACATCGCAGCCGAGGCCGACGTCTCCGTCGGCACCGTGACGTACCACTTCGGCAGTGTCGCGGAGATCCTCAACGAGGTCGTGGTGCTCGAGACGGAGCGCTTCTACGGCGCCATCGTCGCGGCCGTCGACGCCGAACCCGACGTGCTGGTGGGGCTGCGGATGCTCGTCGCCCCGCTGTTCGGCGACACCGAGCAGGTCCGGCAGCACTGGCGGATCTGGTCCGACTACTGGACCGCGGTGGTGCGACGGCCCGAGGTCGCGGCCGAGTACGCCGAACGCATCCGCGTCTGGGAGGCGTGCCTGGTGCGGGTCATCCGGCGCGGGGCGGAGGCCGGGGTGTTCGTCGACGTCGATGCCGACACCGTCGCGCTGCAACTCGCCGCGTACAGCGACGGCGTCGCGACGCAGATCGCCCAGGGCGTCCCGGGGCTCACGAACACCGTCGCCCTGTCCTGGATGTGGCGGTTCCTGTCGCACGAACTCGGTGTGCCCGCTGTGGACATCGCCGGAACCGGTCGTTCCCCCTTGTGATGAGGTAAGGCTTCCCTTACCGTTGCCACATGGCACGGACCCGGCGACAGCCCAGCGAACGCATCCTCATCGCGGGCGGTGCCGAGGACCTCGTCGAGATCCACCGCCAGCTCGAGGAACTCCCCGAGAACGCGTACGGGCAGGTCTTCGTCGAGGTCGCCCTCGACGAGCAGATCCGCATCCTGCCGGCTCCGCCGCGCGTCACCGTCACCTGGCTGGTCCGGAGCGCCCGCAGCTCGGCCGTCGCCCCGCTGGTCTTCGCGGACCACGGCGAAGCCCTGGCACACGCCCTGACCGGCTGGGCCGCCGAGTGGTGCGTGACGGGCTGCGAGCCCCGCACCTCGGTCTGGATCGGGTGCGCGGACAGCCCGTGGATCGAGCGCGCACGGTCCATGGTGCAGCTCGAACTCACCGACGCCGGCCAGCAGGTCCAGGTCGAGTACGGCGGGTAAGGGCAGCCTGCTCTTCCTTGCGGCATGCAAGAGAGGCGGGCATGGTTGTGACCATCGGCAGCACCGCGCCGGTCCGGACAGGGCCAGGCACGCGGGTGTAGCCACGACGGAGGAGGAAACGACATGACCACGCAGAGCAGCACCACCACCACCAGCACCACGTCCCCGTTCTCGACCACGCCGGAGCTCGCAGCCGGGGTCGCGCAGTTCCTCGCCCCCGTCGTCATCGACCTCGAGGCGCTCGTCGTCAACGGCAAGCAGGCCCACTGGCACGTCCGTGGCCGCAACTTCGTCGGCGTGCACGAGCTCCTCGACGAGATCGTCGAGCACGCGCAGGACTACGCGGACAAGGCTGCGGAGCGCATCGTCGCCCTCGGCCTGCCGGTCGACTCGCGCATCGCGACCGTCGCCGCGAACACCACCCTGCCGCCGCTGTCGCAGGGCTTCCAGAACTCGGACGTCACCATCACCGAGGTGATCGCCCAGATCGACGCTGCGCTGCTGCAGGTCCGCCGTGCGGTCGACGGCCTCGACGAGGTCGACCTCAACAGCCAGGACGTCGCGATCGAGATCGAGCGCGCGCTGACCAAGGACCGCTGGTTCCTGCAGGCGCACCTCGCCGCCTGAGTCGCGACCACACCTCTGACAGGAGGCCCGGTGCCAGCTGGCACCGGGCCTCCTGTCCGTCTGCGGTCACGTCTCGGGCCCGCACCTCACGCGGACGGCGTGACCAGCCCGCTCTCGTAGGCCAGCACGACGGCGTGTACCCGGTCCCGCAGCTGCAGCTTCGCCAGGACCCGGCCGACGTGGGTCTTCACGGTCTGCTCCGCGATGAACAGCTCCGCCGCGATCTCACCATTCGACCGCCCCCGCGCCATCAGCAGGAACACGTCGCGCTCCCGGTCGGTCAGCACGTCGAGCACCTCGGTCCGCGGGGCCGTCGGCTGCGGACCGGCGACGAAGGCCTCGACGAGGTGCCGGGTCACCCTCGGTGCGAGCAGGGAGTCGCCGGCTGCGACGGTCCGCACGGCCTGCACGAGTTCCTCGGCGCTCGCGTCCTTGAGCAGGAAGCCGCTCGCCCCGGCACGGAGCGCGTCGAACACGTAGTCGTCGATGTCGAACGTCGTGAGCATCACCACGCGAACGGGCGACTCCGCGGGCGCCGCGGTGATCCGCCGGGTCGCCTCGATCCCGTCGAGCTCCGGCATCCGGACGTCCATCAGGATCACGTCCGGCCGGAGCCGGATCGCCATGACGACCGCCTCGGCCCCGTTCGCTGCCTCGCCGACGACCTCGACGTCGTCCTGGGCCTGGAGGATCGCCCGCAGTCCGACACGGAACATCTGCTGGTCGTCGACCACCATCACCCGCGTCATCGCGTTCCCCCGTCGGCCGTCGGCTGCGACGCGGTCGCGGTGGGCCGGGTGGGCAGACTGACGGCGACGCGGAAGCCGCCGTCCGGGTCCGGCCCGTGGTCGATGGTGCCGCGGAGCGCGGCGACCCGCTCGCGCATCCCCGCCAGGCCGAAGCCGCCGTCGTCCGGCGGCGCACCGGGCACGCTGCCGACCGGTGGCGCGGTGTTGGCGACCTCGACCGTGAGGGCCGGCCCGTGCCTCCCGACCGTCACCACGGTGGTCGCACCGGGCGCGTGCCGGGCCACGTTGCCGAGCGCCTCCTGCACGACCCGGTACACGGTGAGCTGCGCGAGCCGGTCGACGTCGTCGAGGTCTGGGTCGAGCCCCTCGTCGAGTCGGAGCTCGACGGGGATGCCGGCCGCGCGTGTGGCCTGCACGAGCGCGTGCAGGTCGGCGAGCCGCGGCTGCGGTGCGCGCTCGGCGTCGGCGTCGCCACGCAGGGTGCCGAGCAGCTGCCGCATCTCCCGCAGGGCCGTGCGCGAGGTCTCGGCGATCGCGGCGAACTCGGTCCGGGCCTCCGGCGGCAGGTCCGCGACGCGGTACGGGGCGGACTCGGCCTGCATGTGCACGACGGACATGCTGTGGGCGACGACGTCGTGGAGTTCACGGGCGATCCGGGAGCGCTCCTCGACCGTCCGGCGTCGGGCCTGCTCGAGCTCGGTGTCGCGGCGGGCGGCGGCGAGCTCCTCGCGCACGGTCCGGCGCTGCCCGATGACCACCGCAGCGGCCGCCACGACGAGGGTGTCGCCGGCACTCACCACGAAGCTCGTCGCCCAGACGTCGACCTGCCCCCACCGGTCGGGCGTCACGCCGATGAGCAGCAGGGTGAGCAGCGTCGCCGCGACCCAGACCACCGCGGTGAGCAGCCAGGTGGTGCGGACACCCAGCACGACGAGCATCACGCTCAGGCCGATGATGCTCGTGACCGAGACCGGCCAGGGCCCGACGGTGCCGGGTGCCGTCAGGATACCGAGGCCGGCGAGGGCGGCGAGGTGCGCGACCGACGCCGTGCGGGGGACGAGCGGTGCAAGGCCGATGCTCGCCGACAGCACGGCGGTCGCGAGCATCGCGAGCGGCACGGGGACGCCGTAGAACACCGCGGTCACGGGTGCGGCGACGGCGAACAGGGACACCACGACGACGACGAAGCCGATCTGCACGGCAGGCCGGACCCAGGCGGGTCGGGGCTTCGGGACGACGGTCACGGGCGGGAGGTCTCTCCGGTTCGGACGAGGCAGGGCTCGGGTGCGGTGGCGGGGGCGGGTGTGGCAGCGGCAGCGGCGGCGGCGGCAGCGCGGGCCTCGCGGGCTTCGCGCCTGCGGCTGATGCTACCGAGCACCCGGTCGACCGCGATCCCGAGCCCGGCGGCGACCACCATCGACACCAGGGCCGCGACGATCGGTTCGTGCAGCACGCTCGACGCGGCCAGGGCGATCCCGATCGACACCGCCGACCACGCCACACCCGCGATCGCGCTGATCGCGAGGAACCGGCGGTAGGGCAGGCCGGTCGCGCCGGCGGTCATGTTGACCGCGACCCGGCCGACCGGGATGAAGCGCCCGGTCAGGATGAGGCTGGCCGAGCGGCGCTGCATCTGCCGCTCAGCGAACGCGAAGGCCGCTGCGATCCGAGGTCGCTTCGACCGGGCCAGCCGGGCGAACCCGATCCGGCGCCCGATCCAGTACGCGATCGAATCACCGGCGATCGCTCCGAGGGCGGCGGCGGCGAGCACCACGGCGAGCACGGGCTGTCCGGACGTCGCTGCGACGGCGGCGATCGCGACCAGGGCGGACTCGCTCGGCACCGGCGGGAAGAAGCCGTCCACCAGGCACAGGGCGAAGAGGACGACGTAGACGAGCGGACTCGCGGCCAGCTCGACGACGAGCGGGGTGATCTGGTCGAACACGGGGTGCTCCCTCCCGCCGACGGAACTCGTCGACGAGGACGACGCTACGGAACCGGCGCGCGCCGGCCATCCCGCGGTGGTCTCGACCACCCCCTACCGCGGTATGACGTTCCCGTCCGCGAAGACCACGTCGGGCGCGTCCACCCGGCGGTCGACGACGGTGGTCGGGGCCTCCAGGTGCACGGCACCCGAGGGCATGATGCCCGCACCGCCGAACCGTTCCATCACCCGCCACTGCGCGACGACGTCCTCGCCGGCGTGCTCGGGCGGCAGGGTGTCCCAGAACCGGAAGCCCCCGACCTCCTCGAGCGCACGACGGTCGTACAGCGCGCAGGCGCCGACCCACGCGACGCGATAGGGCACCCACTCGCCGGGGTGCAGGTCGAGGTCGGCGGCGACGTGCGTCGGGTTCGCGGCGTTGTGCAGCGACCAGCGGTCGAAGCCGGGGGTCCCGCGGCGCACCACCTCGGGTACGACCGGGCCGTCCCACCGCTCGAACACCGAGGTCTCGTGGGGGCGTCGGTCCTGCAGGTACGACAGGCCCTGCACGGCGCTGCCGACGAACCCGCAGCCCAGGGTGCGGAGCGCGTCGAGCATCCGCGCGATCGACCCCGGCTCGAGCCAGACGTCGTCGTCGAGGAACAGCACCGCGGCGGCCTCGGCGTGGTCGAGCAGGAACTGCCGGTGCTCTGCCAGGCCACGCCGTTCCGGGTGGGTGAGGAGCGTGACGGGCCGGCCCTGCGCCTCCAGGACGCGGAGCATCGCGGCGACCGCCGGCGCGCTGGCGGCGTCTCCGTCCGCGGACTGGTCGCTGAGGACGACGCGCAGGTCGACGTCGGTCTGGGCGGCGAGGCCGGCGAGCGTCGTGGCGAGCTCGGCCGGCCTGCCGACGGTCGGGATGAGCACGTCGACGTCGACCGTGCTCGTGTCCGCTGGATCGGGGGCCTTCGCCCAGGACCCGGACCAGCGGGCGGTCACGGTGCCGGGTCCGGTTCGGGCCGCGCAGCGGCTTCGCGGATCCGGCGCACGACGGCGCTGGTGGAGTGCTCGGGCACGTAGTCGACCATGACGACCTCGCCGCCGTAGCCGCGCACGACCTCGGTCTCGGTCAGCATCTCGGGGGAGTAGTCCCCGCCCTTGACGTAGACCTCGGGGCGCAGCCGCTCGATGAGCGGGATGGGGGTATCCGTCGCGAACACCGTGACCAGGTCGACGCAGGCCAGCGCGGCGAGCACGCCGGCGCGGTCCTCGGCCGGGTTGATCGGCCGCTCCGGGCCCTTCAGCCGGCGCACCGAGTCGTCGTCGTTCAGTGCGACGACGAGCAGGTCGCCCAGGTCACGGGCCTGGCGCAGGTAGGTGGTGTGCCCGCGGTGCACGACGTCGAAGCAGCCGTTCGTGAAGACGACGCGACGGCCGGCCTGCCGTGCGGCCTCGACCGCGGTGGCGAGCTCGTCGTGGTCGACGACGGTCGCCGCCGGCGCGGTCACCGAGTCGAGCAGGGCGGCGGCGGTGCAGACGGACGTGCCGGCCTCGCGGACGACGACGTCGGCAGCGGCCTGGGCGACCGCGACGGCGTCGCGCAGGGGTGCCTGCACGGCGAGGGCGACGGTCGCGGCGGCGCAGAAGGTGTCACCGGCGCCGGAGGCCTGCTGCTCCGAGGCTGGCGTCGCACGCGTGCGGAACCCCTGGTCGGAGCCGGGCTCGAGCAGCACGGTGCCGTCGCGGTCGAGCGTGACCGCCGCGGCACGGGCGCCACTGCGGGCGAGCACGTCGGCACGGGCTGCGACGACGGTGCCGACGCGGTCGGCACCGTTGCCGAGCTCCGTGCCGAGCAGTGCGGCGGTCTCACCGGCGTTCGGCGTGACGAGGTCGGGGTGCAGCGCGGCCCAGCGGGTCAGGTCGTGCGCGTCGACGACGACGGCGCCGGGGCGGTCACGGTCGAGCATGGGCACGACGTCCTCGGCGCGGACGCCCAGGCCGTAGTCGCACACGACGGCGGCGTCGGCGCACCGGATGGCGCGGGCCACCGAGCGGGCGAGGCGTTCGCCGTGCTCGGCGGTCGGGGTCGCGGCCAGCTCGTCGACCCGGACCACGACGCGGTCACCGCCGACCACGCGCGACTTCGTCGTGGTGCGGGCGCCGGGGATCTCGACCAGGAACGACGTGTCGACGCCGGCTGCCTCGAGCCGCTGGCGCAGGACGTCACCGGCCTCGTCGTCACCGATGAGCCCCACCATGCGGACCCGGGCGCCCAGGGCACGGGCGTTCACGGCCGTGTTCGCCGCGCCGCCCGGCACCGCGATGGTCTCGGTGACGCGGACGACGGGGGCCGGGGCCTCGCGGGAGACCCGCTCGGCCTCGCCGACGGTCCAGCGGTCGAGGATGCAGTCGCCGATGACGACGACGAGGGGCTCGCGGTCGTCGATCGTGGCGACGAGGTCACGGACCAGCCGGACGTCGGCGGTCATCGGGTGCCTCCCACGGTGTCGGCGCTGCCGGCGGTGGCGCCGGCAGCGGCAGCGGCAGCGGCTGCGGGGCCGGCGTCGGCCGTGGTGGTGCTGGTGGCTGCGGTGCGGCGCGGCGGCGCGGCCTCGAGGTGCACCACGGTCGTGGTCGTCATCTCGTCGAGCAGGTGCGGGCCGTACCCGAACCCGGCGCCCGAGGCACCGCGGGGCTGGGCGCTGCCGCCCGGAGCGCCACCGAACACGGCGTTCACCTTGACGGTGCCGACGGGCAGCTCGGCCGCGGCACGGAGCGCGTGTGCGGTGTCGTTCGTCAGCACCGTGGCTGCGAGGCCGTAGCGGTCGGCCGCGGCGAGCCGGAGGCCCTCCGCGAAGTCCGACACGACGCGCACCGGGGCGATCGGGCCGAAGGTCTCCTCGGTCAGCACGAGCATGTCGTCCGTGCAGTCGGTCAGGACGGTCGCCGGGTAGAACGATCCGAGCCCGCCGGGCGTGACGCCACCGGTTCGGGCGACGGCACCGCGGGCGATCGCGTCGTCGACGTGGTGCTGCACCAGCTCGCGCAGCCGGTCGTCCACGAGGGGTCCGAACTCGGCTGCGGGTGCGGCCGTGCGGCGCTCCGCCTCGGCGACCAGCGCGGCGACGAAGGGCTCGGCGACGTCCTGGTGCACGTACACCCGCTCGACGCTGGTGCAGATCTGGCCGGTGTTCGCGAAGGCGCCGAGGGCGACCTGTGCGGCAGCCCACTCCGGGTCGACGTCGGCGTCGACGACGACGGGGTCGTTGCCGCCGTTCTCGCGGATGACGTGGGCGCGGGTGGTCGCGGCCACCTCGCTCAGGCGGTCACCGGTCGCGGTCGACCCGACGTGCGCGTAGACGTCGATGCCCTCCTGCGCCAGGAGCTGCTCGCCGGTGGTCGCGTCGCCGTCGACGCCGATGAGCACACCGTCAGGCAGGACCTCGGCGAGCAGCGCGTTGAGCCGGGCGAAGGTCGCGGGGCACCGTTCGCTGCCCTTGTGCACCACCGTGTTGCCCGTGACGATCGCTGCTCCGAGGATCCCGCAGGCCACGGCGACCGGGTCGTTCCACGGCGTCAGGGCGAGCACCACGCCGCGCGGGTGCGGCACCGACCAGTCGGCGGCACCGAACTGCCCGCGCAGGGCCTCACCCCGGTGCACCGGCCCGAGCTCGGCGTACTGCACGAGCGTGCCGATGCCGGCCTCGACCCCACCGAGGGCGTCGCCGGGCACCTTGCCGGTCTCGCGGGTGTTCAGGTCCGCCAGCTCCTGCGCGTGCGCACGGAGGTGCTCGGCCGCGGCGTGCAGCATTGCACCGCGCTCGGCCGGCGCGGTGCGGGCCCAGGCACCGGCAGCGGTACGGGCACGGGCGACGGCGTTGCGGACGTCGTCCTCGGTCGAGCGGCGCACGGTGGACGCGATCGAACCGTTCACGGGGTCGGTCACCACGAGGTCGTCGGCGGCGGGGGGTGCGATCGTCATGGGGTCCTTCCGGAGGCGGGCGGGGCCTCACACGGTGCTCGTGCTCCGCTGTGTGCGGTCACGGCATCGCGCTTCTCGTCCATCCGGGGGCGCTGCTGGGCGTCCGGACGGGTCCGACCGGTAGACGTGGAGCTGTGCAACAGATCGGTGTGGGCGGAGAACGGTTCGACGGTGTCAGCGAGATCGCGGTGCTCCGCGGTGGGGGACTGGGCGACCTGATGTTCGCCCTCCCGGCGGTCGAGGCCCTGGCCGCCGCGTACCCCGGAGCCCGGATCACGTTGCTCGGGGCACCGTCGTCGCGGCCGGTGCTCGAGGGTCGCACCGACGCCGTCCACGCCTTCGAGGAGCTCCCCGTCGTCCCCGGCGTCCGGGACTCCGGCGAGGGCGCACCGACCGAGCAGGACTTCTTCGACCGGCTGCACGGGCGCTTCGACCTCGCGGTGCAGGTGCACGGCGGTGGCCGCAACTCGAACCCGTTCCTGCTCCGGCTCGGCGCCCGTCACACCGTGGGCACCGCCACCGAGGACGCCGAGGTCCTGGAACGCTGGGTCCGCTACGTCTACTACCAGCACGAGGTCGTCCGGGCGCTCGAGGTGGCCTCGCTCGCCGGCGCCGAACCGGTCACCCTCGACCCCCGACTGCGCGTCCCCGAGGCCGCGCGGGCCGGGGTCCGGCAGCGCCTCGGGGTCCGGGGACGACTCGTGGCGATCCACCCCGGTGCCACCGACCCGCGTCGCCGCTGGAGCCCCTCGCGCTTCGCCGAGGTCGCCCGTGCCCGGCTCGCCGCCGGGGACGACGTGGTGCTCGTCGGTGACGACTCGGACGTGCCGGCGTCGTCCGCCATCGTCGCGTCGCTGCCGCCCGAGCTGCGGGAGCGCGTCCACGACCTCACCGGGTCACTGCCGCTGCGTGAACTGCCCGACG
This sequence comes from Curtobacterium sp. MCLR17_039, assembly GCF_003234745.1. Taxonomy (NCBI): domain Bacteria; kingdom Bacillati; phylum Actinomycetota; class Actinomycetes; order Micrococcales; family Microbacteriaceae; genus Curtobacterium; species Curtobacterium sp. MCLR17_039. The sequence goes on along the minus strand of NZ_QKTF01000006.1, from coordinate 71,457 downwards.
TCCTCGCCGCCGCCGACGTCATGGTCGGCGACGACTCCGGCCCACGGCACCTCGCCGTCGCCGTGGGCACCCCGACCGTCGGCGTGTTCTGGTTCGGCAACGTGATCAACGCCGGGCCGTTCGACCGCGGTCGGCACCGCGTGCACCTGTCCTTCGTGACGCAGTGCCCGGTGTGCGGCGCGGACGTGACCCAGGTCGGCTGGACCGCCGAGCGGTGTGAGCACGACCCGTCCTACGTCGACCAGGTCGAGCCGGAGGCCGTCCTCGCCGACGTCGAGGACCTGCTCCGCACGGTCTGACGCTGCGCACGGCGCGACGAGCGCCCGGTGCGAGGTTCCACACTCCGTGGGACGCTCCGGCCCTCGCACGGAGTGCGGAAGCGCGCACCGAGCGGTGGACGCGACCGTCGGACGGCCGGGAGGCGCGGTGCGAGCCCGGCACGCGCCTCCAGTCCGCGCCGTGGCGCGTCACGAGCGCCCGGTGCGAGGTTCCACACTCCGTGGGACGCCCCGGCCCTCGCACGGAGTGCGGAAGCTCGCACCGAGCGGTGGACGCGCGCGGCTGACGGCCGGGAGGCGCGGTGCCAGCCCGGCACGCGCCTCCAGGCCGCGCCGTGTGGCGCCACTTGCGCCGGTGCGAGGTTCCACACTCCGTGGGACGCTCCGGCCCTCGCACGGGGTGCGGAAGCGCGCACCAGTGCCCGGCACATGCACGGACACACGGGAGGCGCGGTGCCAGCCGGCACCGCGCCTCCCGTCCGTCAGCGGCGACCGACTACGGCCAGCTCGGCTCCGTCGCCGGCATGATCGACAGCTCGCGGATCTCGCAGCCGGCCGGCTGCGACAACGCGAAGATGATCGAGTTCGCGACGTACTCCGGCTCGATGAGCTGCGCGTCCGGGCCCGGCTTGTACTGCTCGGTCCGGTCGGCAAAGAAGTTCGTGCGCATCCCGGCGGGGATGATGTTGGTCACGCCGATGCGACCGGCGGTCTCGGCGGCCAGCGCCTGCGAGAACCCGCGGACACCGAACTTCGACGCCGAGTACGCGGTGCCGTCGCCGACGCCGCGCAGGGCGAGCGACGAGGAGATGGTGACGACGCGGCCGTGCGTGGCCTCGAGGGCGGGCAGGGCGGCGCGCACGGTCGAGGCGGTGCCGATCAGGTTGACGCCGACGATCTGCTCCCACTTGCCGGACGAGATCGCGTCGATCGGGGCGGGGGTGTCGATGCCGGCGGCGGTGACGACGGCGTCGAGGCCATCGTGCCGCTCGGCGGCGTCACGGACCGCCTGCTCGACGGCGTCGGTGTCCGAGACGTCCACGGCGACGGCGTCGACGCCCTCGGGGACGGCGTCGATCCGCAGGTCGAGGACGATCGGGGTGCCGCCGGCCTCGGTGACGGCGGCCACGACGGCGGCGCCGAGTCCGGAGGCGCCGCCGGTGACGAGGACGCGGCCGATGGGGGTGGTGGGGACGGGCATGGATGTCCTTTGCGTAGTGGTGCGGGAAGTGGTCGAGCTGGTGTGGAACGGCGCGCGGACGCTCAGCCGACGCGTTCGATCGCGGCGGCGAGCCGGGTGGTCGAGCGGCCCGGGTGGAACGGCACGGTGACGACTCGGCCACCCCATTCGGCGAGGGTCGCCGTCTCGGGCAGTTCGCTCGCGGTGTAGTCGCCGCCCTTCGCCCAGACGTCCGGGCGGAAGCGGCGCAGGGCCTCGTCGGGGGTGGACTCGTCGAACACCACGACGGCGTCGACGCAGTCGAGTGCCAGGAGCAGCTCGACCCGGTCGTCCTGGGTCATGATCGGCCGGTCCGGGCCCTTCAGTGCGCGGACCGACGAGTCCGAGTTGAGGCACACGACCAGGCAGTCGCCGAGTGCACGGGCGGCCGACAGGGTGCGGGCGTGCCCGGCGTGCAGCAGGTCGAAGCAGCCTCCGGTCGCGACGACGGTGCCGCCGGCGCTCCGGACGTCGTGCACCAGGCGCATGGCGTCCCGGTCGGCCCCGGGCACGGCGAGCGGCGCGGGGCCGTCGTCGGCGAAGAGCGCGGTGACGCCACCGGCGGCCAGGTACTCGGACGCGGCGACCACGCCGGCGGAGACGGCCTCGGGGACGTCCGCGCCGGACGCCAGTGCGACGGCGACTCCCGCCGCGAGCCGGTCGCCGGCGCCGCAGGGGTCCCCGGCGCTGACGGACGGAGCCGGCACGAAGCGGCTGTCGCCCTGGGCGTCGGCGAGCAGCGCACCGCGGTCGCCCATCGTCACCGCGACGGCGCCGGCCTGCCACTGCTCGACGAGCCGGGCGGCGGCGACGGTCGCGAAGGGCACACCGTGTCCCTCGACGTCGGTGAAGCGTCGTGCCTCGGCAGCGTTCGGCGTGGCGACGGTGGTGCCGGGGACGGGGGCGGCGCCCTTGGGGTGCGGGTCCCAGACCACCGGCAGGCGCTCGGCCGCACGGGTGAGGGCGTCACGGAGTGCCGGGGCAGCGGCGACCCCGCGGCCGTAGTCGGCGACGACGATCGCGTCGACCCCGTCGAGGGCGGCGGTCATCGCGTCGGTGGCCTCGGGCACGGGCGGGGTCGCGCAGCCCTCGTCGATCCGGACGAGGGCGTGGTCGACGACGCGCACGCGGGTCTTCACGGGGGTGGGGACGCCGGAGGGCCCGGCGACGATCGTGACGTCGGGCAGCAGGTCACGGATCTCCTGGGCCCGGCCGTCGTCGCTCAGGACGGTGACCAGGGTGACGTCGTGGCCGTCGCGGGCGAGCATCGTCGCGACGAGTCCGGCGCCACCGGCACGGCGATCGTCGGTGGCGACGTCCACCACGGGGACGGGGGCGTCCGGGCTCAGGCGCTCGCTCGTGCCCGACACGTCGACGTCGAGCAGGGTGTCCCCGACGACGGCGATGCGGAAGCGCGGTCCGGCGGAACGGCCGCCGGCGGCGCCGGAACGCGGTGCGACGGCAGCGGGGCCGCTCATCGACGGCCCCCGCGACGCAGCGTCGGCTCCATCGCCTTGCAGAGCGCGTGCACCAGGACGAGCTGCGCCTCCTGCACGTTGGCGGACGGCCCCTCGATGCAGATCGCGTCGTCGACCAGGTCGGCGAGCGGGTTCGGTCCGGACCCGGTTAGCGCGAGGGAGCGGGCACCCACGGCACGTGCGGCCTCGGCGGCCCGCAGCAGGTTCGGGCTCTTGCCGCTCGTCGACAGCAGCACGAGGACGTCACCGGCACGGGCGTGCGCCGACACCTGCCGCGCGAACACCTGGTCGTAGCCGTAGTCGTTCCCGATGGCGGTCACGGCCGAGGTCTCGGCGTGCAGCGAGATGGCCGAGTACGCCGGTCGGTCGCCCTCGAAACGGCCGGTGAGCTCGGACGTCAGGTGCTGCGCCTCGGCAGCCGAGCCGCCGTTGCCCGCGGCGAGCAGCCGACGTCCGGCGACGAGCCGCCCGGCGATGTCGTCCGCCCACTCGGCGATGTGGTCCCGGTGGTCGACGAGGGAGGCGATCACGGGGACCGACGCCGCGACGTGGTCGACGACGACGCGGGCGCTGTCGGTGACGGCGCGGTCCTCGAGCCCGGTCTGCTGGTCGATGGTCATCGTGCGGTCCTCTCCGTCGACTGCGCGGCGCGGGTGACCCGGCCGGCGTGGGTGGTGCGCGAGCGGCCGGCGGCGGGCCCGGTGGTGCTGGCGGACGAGGTCGCGCCGGCGAGCAGGCGCTCGTAGACGCGTTCGCTGTCGGCCGCGACCTTCTGCCAGGTGTAGCGGGACTCGGCGCGCTGTCGACCGGCGCGGCCGTACGCCTCGCGGCGCTCCGGGTCGTCGAGCAGTGCGCCGACGGCCTCGGCGACCGCGGTCTCGTCGCGCGGCGGCACGTGCAGGCCGGTGGCGTCCTCGACGACGGTGTCGATGAGCCCGCCGACGCTCGACGCGACCACCGGGCGGCCGCAGGCCATCGCCTCGAGTGGCACGATGCCGAACGGCTCGTACCAGGGGGCGCAGACGACGACGTCGGCGCTGCGGTAGACGGCCGGCATGTCGTGCTGCCCGAGCTGCCCGCGGAAGGTCACGTGGTCGCGCACGCCGAGCGACCGGGCGAGGGTGTCGAGGCGCTGGTACTCGGGGTCGTCCACCAGGTCGGCCCCGGCGACACCGGCACCGCCCACGACGACGAGCTCGACGTCACGGCCCTGTTCGACCAGCGCGGCGAGAGCGGCGATCGTCGTCCCGACGCCCTTCCGCTGCACGAGCCGTGAGGCGGTGAGCACCCGGAGCGGACGGTCGCGCGCTTCGACGGGGCCGTCCGGACGGAAGAGCGAGACGTCGACCCCGCACGGCACGACGGAGATGCGGTGCAGCGGGACGCCGAGGGCCTTGAGTTCGAACGCCTCGTCCGAGCACGTCGCGACGACCTGGTCGACGCTCCGGCCGACGGCGGGTTCGACCCACTCGCGCTCGGCGGGGCTGGTGTCCGCGGCTCCCTGGTGCCGGCGCTTCACGACACCCAGGGCGTGGAAGGTCTGCACCACCGGGATCCGCACCCCACCGGTCCGGGCCTGCACCTGCGTCACCGCGTCGAGGGCGGCGTGCCCGGACATCCAGAAGTGCGCGTGCACCACGTCGGGACGGTCGAGGAACCACTCGGCGGCGAGCACCGACGCGAACGTCCCCATGAACGGGAACAGCTCGTCCTTCGGCACGGCACGCGCGGGACCGGCGTCGACGTGCACGACGTCCACACCGGGGCGCAGGGGCACACGGACGGGTTGCGACGCGTCGTCGCGCCGCGTGTAGACGGTCACGTGGTGGCCGCGGTCGGCCAGCGCACCGGACAGTTCGGCGACGTGGACGTTCTGCCCACCGGCGTCGACCCCGCCGAGCACGGCGAGCGGACTCGCGTGCTCGGACACCATGGCGATCTTCATCGCAGGCTCCCTTCGAGCGCGGCTCCCGCCGCACGGTTCCGTCGCGCACCGCGCGCGATGGCGTCGCCGAGCAGGTCGTCCCAGTCGGCCAGGAACCGACCGAGCGCGTGCCGTGCGAGCACGGCCTCCCGCGCCACGAGTCCCCGTCGACGCGCCTCGTCCGGGTCCTCCAGCAGCAGCCTGGAGGCCCGCACCAGCTCCTCGACGTCGGTCGCGATCGCCCCGGCCTCACCCGGGACCGTGCGGGCCGCGTCCGTCGTCGCGAGCACCAGGACCGGCATGGCCATGTGCATCGACTCGATGAGCGACAGGCCGAGCGAGGTCCAGCGGTTCGGGTGCACGTAGGCCCGCCGTTCGGCCAGCGCCGCGTGCATGGGGTCAGCCTTCACGTCGCCCTGCGCGACCACGCGGTCGCCGAAGCCGAGCTCCGGCAGCCGTTCGGTGCCGATGCCCCAGACGTCGACCGGCGCGACCTCGGCGAAGCGGGGGAGCAGGTCGGTGCCGACGACACGGTTGCGCCGGACGGGTTCGTTGATGACGACGCCGAGGCGCTCGAGCGCACCGGTGTACAGCGGGCCGGGGTCGACGACGCCGTGCTCGACGACGGTGGTCCGGGTGGTGCCGCAGTCCCACATCAGGGCGTTCCAGTGCGTCACGTGCGCGATCGTCAGGTCGTCGCGGTCGCGCATCGGGTGCAGGCTGTTCGGCACGTCGACCCGGGGCGCGTTGTGCTCCACGAAGACGATCGGTACGTCACGGCCACCGAGCAGACGACGGGCTTCCTCGAGCTCCTCGGTGCGCTGCAGGACGACCACGTCGACCTCGGCCTCGGCGACGTCGGCCGGGTCGATCTCGATCGCGGAGTCCGGCCAGTCGCGCCCACCGCGGCCGAGTCCCCAGGCGTCGCGCGCCGGCGTGGTCGGGATGAGGTACTCGTGGGGGCCGCGGACGAAGGCGTCCATCCAGCCGCCGTGCACGTGCCACACGAGGATCCGCATGCAGGGCCTTCCGGTCGGTGTCGATGGGCTCGCTCCCCGCCGCTGCCGGAGCAGCAGGAGAAGGAGCAGGAGAAGCAGTGGCGCACGCTACGCAGCGCCTTCTGGGCCGCCCCGCAGACTTCTCGGATCAGTCCGCGAAACGCGGTCGAGGAGCCGTTCGTGGGCCTCCAGGACGTCCGCGATGCGCACTCCGGACAGGCACGGGTGGCCGGGGACCGGGCACTCGCGAGCGCGGCTGAGACGGCACGGTGCGGCCTGGTCGCCGAGCAGCTCGACGAGCGGGGAGTACGGCGCCCACTTCACGGCGGGGACGACGGGCGAGAACAGGCTCACGATGGGCGCTCCGACGGCCGCGGCGAGGTGGGCCGGACCGGTGTTCCCGACGACGACGACCTCGGCGCCGGCGAGGACGGCCGCGAGTTCGGCGGGGCTGGTGCGGCCGCCGAGGTCGATGCCGGTGTCGCCCGCCACGGCGGCGGTCAGTGCGCGTTCGCCGGGGGAGCCGGTGACGACGACGGGGACGCCGCGCTCGGCGTAGGCGGCGACGAGCGCACGGTGGTGGGACTCCGGCCACGACCGTGCCGGGACGCTGGCTCCGGGGTGGACGACCACGTAGCGGTCGAGGCCGGCCACGGGCGGGGGCAGGACGGCGTCGTGGCGCACCGCGAGCCTCCCGTCGTCGTCCGGCGGCAGCCGGAACCCCGCCGCCTCGGCGATCCGCAGCGCGCGCTCGGGCTCGGGGAGGTCCTCGGGCAGGTCCTCGCCGGGGCGCAGCCGCACGTCGAGCAGTGACCCGGGGTGGTCGACCGAGGCCCCGGAGACCCGGGGGACCCCGGCCAGCCGCAGGAGCAGCGCGAGGGGCAGGGGCGACTGGTGGAAGGACGTCAGGACGACGGCCTCGTCGGGCTGTTCCTCGGCGACCAGCGCGCGGAACTCGGCGAGCAGGGCGTCATCGATCGGGCGTGCGGTCTCGGTGACCCACGGTGCCGCCCACACCCGCACCCGGTCGATGCCGGGCAGCAGGTCGGCGGCCGGCGCCCCCTGCGGACCGCACAGCATCGTCACGTGCGCGGCACCGGCGGCCACTGCGCGGACCGCGGGCCCGGCGACCAGGACGTCGCCGAAGGAGTCGAGCCGGGCGACGAGGACGCGCCGACCGGCGCTCACGCCCGGTCCGCCACGCTGCCGACGTGCTCGAGCACCAGGGTGACGGCCTCGTCCAGGTCCGCGGCGACGGTGTCGGCCTCGTCGACCTCCTGACGGCGGGTGCGCGGGGTGGGCACGAGGATCCCCTGCGCGCCGGCGTTCCGGGCTGCCTGCACGTCGGCGCCGATGTCACCGACGACGACGATCGACTCCGGCGGGATGCCGAGCCGCTCGGCGGCGTCGAGGACCATCCCGGGCCGGGGTTTCCGGCACGCGCAGTCGTCACCGGCGTCGTGCGGGCAGACGCACCACACGTCGAACGGGCCGACGAGCTCGTCGACCCGGGCGTTGGTGGCGTCGACCTGTCCGCGCGTGGCCATGCCCTTCGCGATCACCGACTGGTTCGTGACGACACCGAGCTGCAACCCGGCGGCACGTGCCCGTTCGACGGCGCGCCGGGCACCGGGGACGGGGACGACCAGGTGCGGGTCCGCGTTGTACGGGACGTCCACCACGAGGGTGTCGTCGCGGTCGAGGAGCAGGCCGCGGATGACGCGGTCCGGTGCGAGGGCCATGCTCCGTGACTACCGGTCGACGGCCGGGGGCCGCCCCAGGAAGAGCCGCGGAGCGCGGTCCCGGCAGGACCGTCAGCGTGTCGGGTCTACCGTCGCGGCGGTGACCGCCCTCGAGAACCTGCCCGACCCCGACGGACGCCCGGAACTGCTCGTCCTCCGTGCCATCAAGCTCGGCGACCTGCTCGTCGCCGTCCCCGCGCTGCACGCGCTCCGTCGCGCGTTCCCCGACCACCGCATCACCCTGGCCACCACGGCGTGGCTGGCGCCGGTCGTCGAACTCGTGCCGGCGGTGGACGTCCACCTGGCCCAGCACGGTCTCGACCACCCCATCGCGGTGCCGCACGGTGCCGTCGACGTCGCCGTCAACCTGCACGGCGCCGGCCCGGAGTCCTCGGACCTCGTCGCCGCACTCGCCCCGCGCCGGGTCATCGGGCACGCCGACCCGACCCACGACTACCAGGGCCCGGAGTGGCCGGACGACGTGCACGAGCGCGACCGCTGGGCGGACCTGCTCACGTGGCACGGCATTCCGGCGGACGCCACCGAGGTCCACATCGACCGCCCCGCCGAGCCGCCGGTGGTCGCCGACGCGGCCGTCGTGCACGTGGGTGCCTTCCACGGTGCACGGCACTGGCCGACGGACCGCTTCGCCGACGTGGTGCGCGGGCTCCGAGCGCGCGGTGCCGACGTGGTCCTGACAGGAGGCTCGGACGACGTCGTGCGCGCCCGCGCCGTCGCCGACGCGGCCGGCCTGGCGCCGGAGGCGGTCCTGGCCGGCACCCTGGACCTGCAGGCCTTCGCCGCGGTGATCGCCGCGGCGCGACTCGTCGTCACGGTCGACACGGGCGCTGCGCACCTGGCGTCCGCCTACGGGGTGCCCTCGGTCGTGCTGTTCGGCCCGGCACCGCCCGAGGCGTGGGGCCCGCCGTCGACCGGCCCGCACATCGTGCTCACCGACGCCTCGGTCCGTCGCGGCGACGTCTTCGCCGAGGACCCGGACCCGGCGATCCTGGCCGTGACCGCGGACGACGTGCTGGCCGCGGTGGACCGGCTCCGGGTGACCGCTCAGGCGGCCGGGCGGTAGCGTCGACCGAGAGCCACCCGGACCTGCCGGACGCTCGGAGGGAGTCCTTCGTGTTCGAAGCCGCGAACATCCGTGACTGGATCGGTCTGCCGGTCGTCGACGAGGCCGACGACAAGGTCGGCACGCTCGAGAGCATCTACTACGACACCGCCACGTCCGAGCCGGCGTTCGGCGCCCTGACCACCGGCATGGTCGGGTTCCAGAAGCTCGTCTTCGTCCCGCTGTTCGGCGCCACCGTCGCCCCGAAGCACCTGCGTGTGACGTTCCCGAAGAAGCTCGTCAAGGACGCCCCGTCGATCTCGACCGACGGCGAGCTCGACGCTGCGACCGAGCCCGAGCTGTTCCAGCACTACGGGCTGGAGTACCGCACCGGCAGCGGTGGCGAACGCCGACTCGGACGCCGCTGAGCCCGTCCCGCCCGATCGACCGACCCCACCCGACCGACCGATCCGCCGCACCCGCCCGGAGGCCGCAACTGCTCCGCACCGCCCGTACGACGCTGCTCGCCGCCCTGGCGGCGGTCGCCGTCGTCGGGCTGGTGGTGGCCGGGGTCGCGGCACCGGGGCCGGTGGAACGGGCGTCGGCCGCGCCGATGTGGCCCGTCCCGCAGCCCTACCCGGTGCCGGACGACCCGACCGAGCCGCTCGCCGACCTCCCACCCGGCAGCGAGTACGTCGCCCTCGGTGACTCGTACTCCGCCGGCTACGGACTCGGCGACCGGACCCGGCTGCCCACGAGCGCGTGCGTGCAGTCGGCCCGTGACTACCCGCACCGGCTCGCGGCACGGTTCGGCCTCGACCTGACCGACGTCACGTGTGCGGGCGCCACCAGCGAGGACGTCACGACCGGACACCAGTTCACGGGCGTCCCCCCGCAGATCGAGTCGCTGTCCTCGCGCACCCGGCTCGTGACCCTGACCATCGGCGGCAACGACGCGGACCTGTTCGGCACGGCCGCGTCGTGCCTGGCGATCTCGGCCGACGGCCCGGTGTTCTCCGGACGTGACGCGCCGTCGTGCAAGAGCACGCTCGTGCAGGACGGTGAGGACCAGCTCAGCGTGAAGATCCAGTCGCGGGTCGCGCTCGGGATCGCCGACACCCTCGCAGCGGTGCAACGGGCCGCGCCGAACGCCGTCGTCGTGTTCCTCGGGTACCCGGCGATCTTCCCGGACGCCGAGCACACCCCCGCGAAGGGCTGCTTCCGCTCGGCGCTCGACCTCGGCACGCTCGCGGGGTCGTTCCCCTCGGACACCTTCCCGTTCACCGATGACGACGTGGCGTACCTGCACGGTGTGCAGGAGGAGCTCGACGCCGTGTCCGCATCCGCCGCCGACGCCGCCGGGGTGCGGTTCGTCGACGTCCTCGAACGCACCGAGGCCCACTCGGCCTGCGCCCCGCGGGACGAGCGCTACGTCGCGGGTGTCAGCCTGACCGGCTCGAGCGACCTGCGACGCATCGACCTGCGGGCCGGCGCCCTGCACCCGAACGGCCGCGGAGTCGCGTACCTCACCGACCAGATGGCCGACGCGATCCGGGAACTCGCCGGCTGACCCGTCCGGACCCCGCGCTGTCCGTGTGGGCCGCCGGTGGGACGACGCAGACCGGTGCCGCCGTCTCACGGACGACGTCGTGGAGCAGTGCGCCGGACAGCACCCGCACGTGGCCCCGTCCGAGCACCACGAGCGACGCCCGCCGGGTGCGCGATGCGATGGCGTGCCCCGGGTGTCCCTCGACGAGCAGCGGCCGGATCCGCACCGCCGGGAACCGCGCGGTCAGGTCCTCGGTGACCCGCTGCAGCAGTTCGGCGTTCCGGGCGCGCCACCGCAGGGGGTCCTCGGCGAAGTCGGTGAGTCCGGTCCGGGTCAGCACGGGCATCTCCCACGCCCGGAGCAGCGTCAGTCGTCGGTGTAGCCGGACGGCCTCGGCCACGGCGATCGAGACGGCCCGCTCGTCGATCGGTTCCTCGACCGCCAGCACCACGTCGCCGTCGATCGGGTGCGGACCCTCGGGGACGATCACGGTCGGTACGGCCGCGCGGACCGCGACCCGCGCCGGGTCGCCGCCGGCGGTCGAACCCCGTCGGCTCCGGAAGGTCCCGATCACCAGGAGGTCACCGCCGTCGGACTCCTCGACCAGGGCACTGGCGAACGGCCCGGCGTGCCGGTGCACCTCGACGGTGGCTCCGGGCAGGGCGGCGCGAGCGGCCTGGGCCAGGCGGTCGGCGACCGGTCCGGGGCCCTCGATCGCCGGGTCGGCACCGATGATCCGGATCCGCTCGATCCCGCTGTCCGCGCGGGCGGCGATCCACCGCAGCGCCTCGTCGTGCGGCATCGCGGCGTCCGCGGCCAGCGTCACCGTCGTCCATCGTTCGTCCATCCCGATCGGCCTCCTCCATCGCAGGTCCTCCGGGGGCGTCACACGGCGCTCCGTGCGCCACACGGTACTCCCGGCGCGGACGTGGGGAACCGGCGGTGGAACCGGGCACGTCGGGTGGTGCGCGGCGCGTGTGTGGTGATCCGGGCCTCCCGGCCGGGTCTGCGTAGTCTCGGGGCGTGGTCGTGAGCGCCGGACTGTTGCTGCACCGGACCGGTCCGTCCGGGCCCGAGGTCTTCCTCGCGCACATGGGCGGACCGTTCTGGCGGAACCGGCCGCGTGCCTGGTCGATCCCGAAGGGGCTGGTCGAGGCGGGCGAGGAGCCGCTCGGCACCGCGCTGCGCGAGTTCGCCGAGGAGATCGGCGTGCCCGCACCGGTGAGCGCCGCGGACCTGACCGACCTGGGGGAGTTCCGGCAGGCGTCCGGCAAGCGTGTGCGGGTCTTCGCGGCACGGGCGTCGGGGTTCTCGGTCGACACCGTGCGGAGCAACACCGTGCGGCTCGAGCTGCCGCGCGGGTCCGGGCGGTTCGTCGAGGTGCCCGAGGTGGACGACGCACGGTGGGTCGGCCTCGACGAGGCGCGGGAGCTGGTGGTGGCCGGGCAGGTCGCGGCGCTCGACGCCCTGGTGGCGCTGGGTCGCGCTGCTGGCGGTTCCTGACGCCCCGTCGTGTCCATCGAGGGGTCACGAACTGTCGTCCGGCGGGCCTCCAGGCGACACTTCTCGGCCGCTCGGCGATCGGCGCGCGGCAGGTCCTGACCACTCGTCGGGACCTTCTTGCTCGTGTCGTGCCCCGGACACGAGCCGCGCCCACTGGATAGTCTGAGGGGGTGTCGGGTTCTCCGGCGCCACACCAGGGGAGTACGCATGCGGCGCTGGCGCGCGATCACGGCTGGGCTGACGGCCCTCGCACTCGGAGCAGGACTCGCGATCGGCGGCGCGACCAGTGCGTCGGCCGAGCCGGTCGGCAACTGGGGGACCTTCACCCTCAGCGGAGCGAGCCGGGCCTACACCGGCACGATGACGCTCGCCGGGTTCCCCGAGACGACCTTCACGTCGGACTCCCGGCAGTCGACCGTCGTCAGCGGGGCATCGACCTGGCAGTCGGCGTCGACCCCGTCGGGCGCGGTCTACGGGACGAGCCGCGGCCAGACCTACATGAACCAGCGGCCGAACGTCGACTCGCCCACGTCCGGCGCATCGACGACGACCTACACGTTCGCCGAGCCGACACCGGGCGCCCAGAGCTGGTCGTTCGTGCTCGGCGACGTCGACGCCGATCGGGCGACCATCTCGGCCACCGTCTCCGGGGGCGGCGCCGCGACCGCGGAGCAGCTCGGCTACGTGAGCTCCTACAACTCGTGCTCGGCCGCCGTCGCCGGAGGACCGTCGTGCACCGCTGACCCCGACGGCACGACCGGGCGGGACCTGCCCTCCTGGGACCCCACCACCCGGACCCTGACGGGCAACACCGGCGCGGTCGACACCGCCGGCGCCACGGCGTGGTTCACGCCGACCGTCTCGCTCACCAGCCTGACGATCACGTACCAGCAGCGCAGCGGTTTCCCGGTGTACCAGACCTGGTTCGCCAGCCGCACCGCCGCGATCACCGGCACGGCGACCCTCGACGGAGCGCCGATCCCCGGGGCGATCGTCCGCGTCACCGCCCCGCGCGGCACCGTGTACACGACGACGACCAACGCCGACGGCACCTACGCGTTCCCGCAGCTGCCAGTCATCGCGAACTACCGCGTCGAGATCACCCCGCCGGACGGTGCCGAGGGCCCTGACCAGCCCGCTCGGGTCTCCCTCGCGCAGACCGGCTCGCCGGGCGGCGTGGACCAGCAGGCCGACTTCGCGTTCACGTCACCGGAGGACACCGTGTCGGTCATCGGCACCGTGGTCGACGAGGACGGCCGACCGGTCTCGAACCTCGAGGTCGTCATCACCGACCCGGACTCCGGGGACGTCCTCGTCGACACGACGACGAACAGCGACGGCGTCTACACCGGCTCGGACCTGCCGGCGAACACCGACCTCGACGTGTCCGTCGCCGACGAGCCGCCCATGACCATCACCACCGGCGACGACGACGCGGCACCGGCAGTCCCCGACGAGGTCGAAGCCCCGGCCGCCGTCGTCGCGACGGTCGCCGGTGTGGTCTCGCTCGACGGTTCACCCGTGCCCGCTGGAGCGGTGGTCGAACTCGTCGACGGCACGGGCGCCGTGGTCGCATCGACTGAGACCGACGCTGACGGTCGGTACGTCTTCGCCACCGCGGCGGGCACGTACACCGTCCGGACCGAACGACCCGAGCCAGGGGCGATCGGGGCGACGTCGAACACCGGTGTGCCGGCCGTCGCTGGCGAGCGTGCTTCGTCCGACCTGCCGTTCGCCTCCGCAGCCCCCGCCGCCGAGGTCACCACCGACCAGCCCGGCACGGTCGTCGACACGAACGGCGAACCCGTTCCCGACGTCGAGGTCGTCGCGACTCCGACGGACCCGCAGTCCGGCGATCCCGTGTCGGTCGTCACGGACGACGACGGTGCGTTCGACCTGACCGGACTGGAGCCCACGACGGAGTACGCCGTCTCGGTCGACCTCGAGGGGGCAGAGACGGCGACCGTCGTCACCCCGGAGTCCGGGGCTGCGACGCCGCTGGCGTTCGTGGTGCGGGCTGCGACGGCTCCGGCTCCCGCACCGTCGCCGTCGGAGTCGCCGAGCGGTTCTCCTTCGGCGGCCCCGACCGGCCCCGCCGCCGGGTCGGGCTCCGGCTCCGCGCCGGTCTCGGGCCAGGGCGATGCGGGGGACGGTGGACCGCTCGCCTACACGGGCGCGGACCTCGGCCCGGGACTCATCGCCGCCGGCGTGCTCGTGCTGCTCGGTGCGGCGCTGCTGACCTACCGCGCGGTGCGCAACCGCCGCCGCACGGACCACCTGCAGGACTGACCGCGCGGCGGGCGCAGGACACGGCGCCGCGGGGACGCCGAGGGGTCACGAACCGTCGCCCGCCGACCCGTCAGACGACAGTTCGTGCGACCTCGACGCCCCGCCGACGGCATGTCGTGACCACTCGAGGCCCGGGCACCGCGCGCGTCCCCGCAGCCGCACAACACGCCGCCCGGTTACGCCGAGGGGTCACGAACCGTCGCCCGCCGCCCCTGCAGACGACAGTTCGAGCACCCCCGACGCCCCGCCGACGGCAAGTCGTGACCACTCGACGCGCCGACGACCGCCGACTGCCGACTGCCGACTGACCGCGCCGGCCCCTAGCGCGTCCGCGGCCGCCGCACCGAACCCGTGGCGACGCCGATCGACCCCGTGACCGTCTGGATCGCCCGCCCGACGACCGGCACCGACGTGGTGACGACCGCGAGCGACGACGTGATGGCCTCGATGGACGAGGTCGACAGGTGCTCCTGCGTGTGCGTGTGCACCGGGAACCCACGGCGCGCCAGCACGACGACCCCGAGTGCGCCGACCAGCACCGCGGCACCGGCGAACGGCAGGTACTGCAGCCCGACGATCCCGAGGGCCTGCCCGCCGAACGCCGCACCACCGGCGATGCCGATGTTCGACGCGCCGTTGACCAGCGCGCCGGCGATGTCGGGGGAGACGCCTCCGGCACGGATCGCCGCGGCCATGAAGAGCGTGCCGGTCGTGCCGTTCGCGGCCATCCAGACCCCGGCGACGACCATCGTCCCCATCAGGGAGCCGTGCACGAACGGCATCGTCGCGAAGGCCACGACCATCACGGCGACCGAGGCGATCAGCGTCTGCCGGGGCGCACGGTCGACGAACATGCCGGCGAGCCAGAGCCCGACGACACCGGTGCCACCGAGCACGAGCAGCGCCCCGCTCACCATGCCGGCGTCGAGCCCGGCGTCGATCGCGTACGGCCCGATGTAGGTGTAGACGACGTAGTGCCCGCCGAACAGCAGCATGTCGGCGATCACGACGGACAGCAGTCCGGTGCGTGCCCAGGCCTTCGGCGAACCGATGTGCGGCGACGAAGCACCGCGGACGGCGGGCAGGAACAGCAGGGCGACGACCGCGAGTGCCGCTGCGGCGACACCGACGGAGAACACGGCCTGGCGCCAGCCGATGTGCTGCGCGACCCAGGTCGCGACGGGCACACCGAGCACGAACCCGAGCGAGCTGCCCGAGTACACGAACGCGATCGCCCGCCCGGCCAGCCGCGGCGGGACGATCCGGGTGGCGTACGCCGAGGCGACCGAGAAGAACAGCGCGTGCGCGATGCCGCCGACGACGCGTCCGGCGCAGACGACGGCGAACGACGGTGCGAGCGCGACCATCAGGTTCGACACGGTGTAGCCGACGAGCGTGGCGACGAGCACGGTCTTGCGGGGCAGCTTCGCGGTGAACGCGGTGAGCGGCAGCGCGAGGAGCGCGACGGCCGCGGCGTACACGGTGATGACGATGCCCATGGTGGCCTCGGTCACGCCGAGGTCGGCGCTCATCGTGCCGAGCAGCCCGACGGGCATGAGCTCGGTGGTGATGGCGAAGAACGTGGCCAGTCCGAGCACGGCGATGCCGACGATCGACTGGCTGGTGACGGTGATCGGCCGCGTGTGGGTCGACACGGCCGAGGTGGTGGTGTTGGTGGACACGCTGCTGACCTCCTCCGAGGCACGGTGGAGCGCGCGACGATGCCGATCGTTCTGACGGCGGTGACCGGGAGGGTCTGCGGGGCGCGCTCGCTGGCGGATGTGGATGATGTGGGTACGACTCCACGACGAGTGCGCTCATCCAGTGTTGCACGACGGAACGGCTCTCGCGAGGGCATCCAGCAAATACATCGGAGCGCTCCAACGAAACACTCAGCTGCGGGTCGCTCCCTCAGTACTCGTTCGTCACCCGGCCCTGGACCCCGCCGCCGCGCAGCTCGATCGTCAACGTGCCGCTCCTGGACTGCGCGGACATCGACACCGATCCGTGCAGCGCCGCCTGCCGCGGGAAGCACGCCGTCGACGACTCGATGCGGTCCGCCGTCGCCACCAGGCAGATCGTCGACCGGTCCGTCCCGATGCCGGCCCAGACGTTCCAGGGCGTCTCGGCGGTCCCGCCGTCGAGCGCGCGGTTCGTGAAGACCAGTCGCGTCGTGTGGAGACTCACCGGCGCCGCGACCGGCCCCGGCAACTGGTCGGCGTACGTCTGCGGGACGTCGAGCAGCTGCTCGAGCGTGATCGTCCCCGCCGTCGGCGTGACGCTCGGCGCTGCGGCGACGTCCGGTCGCGCCGTCCCGACGAGCGTCCCGGCGGCGAACGCGACGCCCACCGCCGCAGCCGCGCCGCCCGCGATCCAGGCGCGTGGCCGCTCCGTCCACAACCACCGCCGCCACCGGGTCCGTCCGGTCGGCTCGGCCTGGAGGCCCGGCTCGCCCCCGCCGCCACCCCTCGCGTCGTCGACGTGGTCGCCCCCACCGCCGTCGGTCGCCTCCGACACGTCGGCTCCGGCAGGCACCGCCGCCACGCCGGCGGGCAAGGACACGACCGCCGCGTCAGCGGGCGAGGACGCGGGTACCGGCACGGGCCCTGGACCCGATCGCGTCGCGGACGGGACGGACGTGCGGACAGGATCCGGGCCTCCCGGCAGGGGATCCCGCGCCGTCGCGACCGCACGCGCGCGGGGTCGCCGTCCGCGTTCCAGGTCCTGCAGCGCGATCCGGGCGCGCGCCGCGTCCGCCGGGCTCGATCCTGCTCCCCAGGCGACGGCCTCGAGCCGTGCCCGTTCCGCTGCCACGTCGTCGTGGGCCATGCGCACTCCCGCTCTGCCGGTCGCGTGGACAGGTCCATCGTGGCACCGCGCAGCCGTGCGCGCGCACCCAGAACGAGGGAGTAGGCGTGGTGCATGAGCACCGACCCCATGCCGCAGCACGACGCCGACGCCGAGACCCTCGAGCCGCTGAGCCACGACACCCAGTCCGGCGAGGCCGACTACGTCGCGACCAGCCCCGGCGGCGCTGGCACGGAACGTCATGTGCCGACCGCCGACGAGGAGCAGGGCCGCGGCACCGAGTACGACCCGGTCGACCAGGGACCGCAGCAGGAGGGCCAGGGCGGCTAGCGGACCACCCGTCGCAGCACGGCGCGTTCGCCGTACGTCCAGGCCGCACTCGTCACGACGTAGAGCGCGGCGGCGAGTGGTGCGATCGCCGCGAACACGACCGTGATGAACGGCACGTACCGCCCCACGGCGGCGGTCGCGGCGGCCCCGGGAACCCCCGGTTCCGGCGCCGGCACCGGGTTCCAGTGGGCGTTCGACCGGCGGCTGAGCTCGACGACGACCGCCAGCACCGCCAGCAGGACCAGCACCACCCAGGCGTGCACCCACAGCGGCGACGTGAGCGTGACGACGAGCGAGTGGCCGAGCGGGACCCCGACGAGCGTCGCCTCCAGCAGGGCGTTCGCGGCGCCGTCGATCGAGGCGTGCGTGAACAGCGCGTAGACGAGCGACACCACGGGTGCCTGCGCCAGGACGGGCAGGCAGCCGGCCAGCGGCGAGACCTTCTCGTCGGTGTACAGCTGCTGCACCGCTCGCTGCAGCCGCTGGGTGTCACGGCCGTGGCGCTTCCGGAGCGCCGCGAGCCGGGGTGCGAGGCGCCGGCGGTCCCGTTCGGCCCGCACCTGCAGCACGGACAGCGGGACGAGCACCAGGCGGACGGCCAGGGTGAGGAGCACGACGGCGATCGCCGCGGCGAACGAGCCGGCGACGGGGGAGAGCGCCGCGGTGAGGGCGGTGACGAGGTCCGCGCCGCCGTGCAGCAGCGGGCCGACGAGGGGCAGGGTGGACAGGTCCATGACGGTTCCGATCAGTGGTGGGTCAGCGGGGTGCGCGAGCGGCCCGGCCACCGGTCGGTGGTCAGGCCGGGGTCGCGACCCCCGGCGCCCGTGAGCGGACGTGGCCGTCGGCGTCGGGGTGGCTCCACCCGATCCGGGTGACCAGGTCGGGCACCGCCGACCGATCCGACAGGGATGCCGATCCGACCCCGAGGACGGCCGCGAGCACCGCGACGAGCAGTCGGGCGACGACGACGGTCACGGCGACCGCGGTCAGCCCGAGTGCCGCCACGGCCAGCAGGGGCAGCACCCCGGCGGCCGGGTCGCCGAGCACCAGCGCGGCGGTGGCGCGGAGCAGCAGCAGGACGGCGGTCATGGTCCGTTCAGCGTAACGCCCGCGTGCCGTCGAGGACCGGAAGGTGCGGCGGGGGAGGATCACGGCATGACCGCAGGTTCGCCGAGCACCCCAGCGACCGTCGCGCTCGAGGCGGCCGGGGTCCCGTACACGCCGCACGTGTACGAGCACCACGAGAGCGCCACCAACTTCGGAGAAGAGGCGGCCGCCGCCCTCGGGCTGCGCGAGGAGCAGGTCTTCAAGACCCTGGTCGTCTCCGTCGACGGCACCCTCGCCGTCGCGATCGTGCCGGTGGCGAACCGGCTCGACCTCAAGGCGATCGCCGCGGCCGTCGGGGGCAAGAAGGCGACGCTGGCCGATCCCGCCCTCGCCGAGAAGCGCACGGGCTACGTGGTCGGCGGGATCAGCCCGGTCGGCCAGAAGACCCGGCTCCGCACCGTGCTCGACGAGTCGGCGCTGTCGTACGCGAGCATCTTCGTGTCCGGCGGTCGTCGCGGATTCGACGTCGAGGTGGCACCGACGGACCTCGCGCGGATCACCGAGGCGGTCGCCGCACCCATCGCGCGGACCTGAGTCGAGTCGCCGCAAGTTTTTTCCGGACCCGGGAATGACCCGGGCCCTCCTGCGTTGCATTGAGTCGAAGGCACTCAAGTTCCCCAGGAGGTCCCTTTGCCAGAGACGTTCGGCCCGACCGGTAGCAATGACTCGTTCGACGAGTTCCTCGCCCGCCTGCTCGCGGCACAGCGCACCGGTGACCAGCAGCGCGTCCGCGCGTTCGGTCGACCGGTCGACATCACCCGGCTGCTCAGCCGCCGGACCCACGAGCTGCTCCAGCACACCGCCGAGTACGCGGTCGCGCAGGGGCAGCGCGAGATCGACGCACTGCACATCCTGCACGTGCTCGTCCGCACCGAACCGTTCGACGCCGTCGTGCGTTCCGCCGGGGTCGACCCCCGGCGACTCGCCGAGGAGATCGAGCAGCGCCTGCCGATGGCGCACGAGCCGCTGGCCGAGCAGACCGGCCGCCCGGCGCTGACCGCCACCGCCCAGCGCATCCTCGTCGAGGCGACGCAGGCAGCGCGGGGCTTCGGCAGCACCTACACCGACCCCGAGCACGTCTTCTTCGCGCTCGTGATGGACCAGGAGACCGTGACCGGCCAGCTGCTCGCCAGCGCCGGGATCACCCCGCAGGTCATGCAGGACTACGCCCAGCAGGCCGCGGCAGCAGCACGAGAGGGGCGCCCCATGCCCGGAACACCCGACGCCGTCGGCACCGACCAGGCCACCGACAGCGACACCCCGACGCTCGACCAGTTCGGCACCGACCTGACCGAGCGCGCCCGTGACGGGCACGTCGACCCGGTGATCGGCCGCGCCGACGAGATCGAGCAGACCGTCGAGATCCTGCTCCGCCGCACCAAGAACAACCCGGTGCTGATCGGTGAGCCCGGCGTCGGCAAGACCGCGATCGTCGAGGGCCTCGCCCAGCGCATCGTCGACGGTGACGTCCCCACCCTGTTGCAGGGCAAGCGGGTCGTCGCGCTCGACCTGCCCGGAATGCTCTCCGGCACCCGCTACCGCGGCGACTTCGAGGAGCGCCTCACCAAGGCGATGGACGAGATCGCGGCGCACGCCGACGAGCTCATCGTCTTCGTCGACGAGCTCCACACCGTCGTCGGCGCCGGTGGCGGCGGCGAGGGCGGCTCGATGGACGCCGGCAACATCCTCAAGCCCCGACTCGCGCGCGGCGACCTGCACCTGGTCGGCGCGACGACGCTCAACGAGTACCGCCGGATCGAGAAGGACGCCGCGCTCGAGCGCCGGTTCCAGCCCGTCACGGTGGGGGAGCCGAACGTCGAGGACGCCGTCGCGATCCTGACCGGCCTCGCCCCGCGCTACGAGGAGCACCACGGCGTCGTCTACACGCCCGAGGCACTCCGCGCCGCCGTCGAGCTCTCGCACCGCTACGTGACCGACCGACACCTGCCGGACAAAGCCATCGACCTCATCGACCAGGCCGGTGCACGCCGTCGCCTCGCCCTGTCGGGCGACGTCGACGTCGAGGCGCTGCGTGCCCAGGTCACCGACCTGACGGCCCGCAAGGACCGCGCGGTCGCCGAGGAGCACTACGAGGAAGCGTCCGACCTGCGCGACGAGATCGTCGGACTGGAGGCCCGGATCACCGCCGCCTCGTCGGCGGACGCCACCCGCGCCTCCCGTCCCGAGTCCGCGGACACGTCGATCACGGAGGCCGACATCGCCGCGGTGGTGTCCCGCGCCACCGGGATCCCGGTGACCCGCCTCGGCTCCGCCGACAAGACGCGGCTCGCCGCGCTCGAGTCCGAGCTGCACGACCGAGTCGTCGGCCAGGACGACGCCGTGCGGGCGATCGCGAAGGCGGTACGACGCAGCCGGACCGGCATGGGCGACCCGCGTCGTCCGGTGGGCAGCTTCCTGTTCCTCGGCCCGACGGGCGTCGGCAAGACCGAACTCGCGAAGGCCCTGGCGTCGTCGCTGTTCGGTGACGAGTCCGCCATGCTCCGCTTCGACATGAGCGAGTTCGGCGAACGCCACACCGTGTCCCGCCTGGTCGGTGCCCCTCCCGGGTACGTCGGCTACGACGAGGCCGGCCAGCTCACCGAGCGTGTCCGCCGCAACCCGTACTCCGTGATCCTGCTCGACGAGGTCGAGAAGGCCCACCCGGACGTCTTCAACCTGCTGCTGCAGGTCCTCGACGACGGCCGGCTCACCGACGGGCAGGGGCGGACGGTCGACTTCCGGAACACCGTCGTCATCATGACGTCGAACATCGGCTCGGAGTTCCTGGCCTCCCGCTCGGGGGCGCTCGGGTTCTCCCCGGTCGGTGCGACGGACGGCTACGAGGAAGACGACCTGCGGGCCCGCGTCATGGGCAAGCTGCGCGAGGCGATGCGGCCCGAGTTCATCAACCGCATCGACGAGATCGTGCTGTTCCGCAAGCTCGACCGATCCCAGATCGCGTCGATCGTGTCGCTGCTGCTGCAGGACACGGCGCTCCGGCTGGTCGCACAGGACATGCTCCTGTCGGTGTCCGACGCGGCGGTCGACTGGCTCGCCGAGCACGGGTACGAGCCGGAGTACGGCGCCCGCCCGCTCCGTCGGCTCATCCAGCGCGAGGTCGACGACCGCATCGCGACCCTGGTGGTCGAGGGCGGGGTCGCCGCGGGTGACACCGTGCGGATCGACGTCGAGGGCGATGCCCTGACGGCGAGCGTCGCGGAGCACGCGGCGGTCTAGTCCGGTCGCACGCACACACGAGGGCCCGGTACCGATTCGGTACCGGGCCTTCGGCGTGCACGGGCCGCCGCGGTGTTCGGGAATGCAATTCCGGACATTTTTTCGAAAAAAGGGTTGCGCTCCGAATTGCGGTGCCGATAGTGTTCACTCGTCGTGAACGGTCGAACATTCGACCCGGACGACTCCGCCAGCTCGAGACCGAAAGGGGGCCGACCCATGATGATCACAACGACCACTCCGTTCCGTGGAATCCGTGGACGCGTCGGTACCCCGTCCCGCGTCCGCTGACCCGGGGCGTCCCACTCTCCTGACACCTGTGCCTCCGGGCACCGTGCGCTGAGCCGATCGGGCTCGCGCAGCACCGGTTCGTTCGTCTGCTGAACGGCTCGTCGACTCGTCGATGCGTGCCGTCCGATCTGCGCGGATGACGCCGGAAGAATGTCGGTGGACAGTGCGACGCTCTCGGTGTCGACGAGCATTCCGCGATCGTTGTCCGAACATTTCCGGACCATCCCGGAGTGCATTCTCACGCATTCAATGCCTGCTGCCCGCAACCCGGGCGGATTCGTCCTGCCCGACACCCGGGCAGCTCTGCCGTGCCCTGAAGGGGAACACCGTGTCCACGAAGACCACCACCCGTCCACCCGATACCCGCGCGGTGCGCCGCCGGGTCTCACTCGCCGACCGCATCGCACTCCGAGTCGGGATGTCGCTCATCATCTGGAGCCGACGCACCCGCAAGGAGCGGCCCGAGGTCGACCTCGCCACGCTGGCCCGCCTCGAGCGCGAACGCCAGCAGCGCGAGGCCGACTGGATCACCCAGGGTGCCGCCATGCGGATGTGGCGCTGACCCGCGGTGCTGCGTCGGCGGCGCTGTCGTCGGCGTCACACGCTCGCACGCATGGTGCGAGGTTCCGTGCTCCGTGACCGCCCCTCGGGGTGGCACCACGTCCGGAACCTCGCACGATGCCGGGCACCCCTCGCACCGTGCGGGGCGTCCGGACGCACCCCGGGCCTCCCGTACCGTTGGCGGGTGACCGAAACCGCAGCTGCACTCGTCGAACGCCTCACCGCCCTCGTGCCGGACTTCCCGAAGCCGGGGGTGCTCTTCCGTGACGTGACGCCGGTGTTCTCCGACGCCGTCGCGTTCGGCCGCGTGTGCGAAGCACTCGCGGCACCGTTCGCGGTCGGAGCCGGGTTCGACGCGGTCGCCGGCATCGAGGCCCGGGGCTTCGCGCTGGCCGGGGGCATCGCCGCCCAGCACCAGGTCGGCGTGCTCACCGTGCGCAAGGCGGGCAAGCTCCCCGGCGAGGTCCTCAGCGAGCAGTACGCGCTCGAGTACGGCGAGGCAGAACTCGAACTGCGGCCGGGTCAGCTGCCCGCCGGCACCCGGGTGCTCGTCGTCGACGACGTCCTGGCCACCGGGGGGACCGGCGCCGCCACCATCACGCTGCTCGAACGCGCCGGGTACCAGGCCATCGGCTTCGCCGCCCTGCTCGAGCTCGACGGCCTGAACGGGCGCGAGCGTCTCGAGCCGCGGCTGCCCGTCGCGACGCTCGGCGCCGTCCCGGCCTGAGCGCGGGCAACCGCCCGGTCGGGGCGCCCATCCGTTCTCTCCACAGGCGCACCCCCGGCGTCCGCACGCGAGCAGGTCTCGCACTAGTCTTGACGCACCATTTCGATCGAGGAGTCCCATCATCGTGACCGAGTCAGTCGCACCCGCGCCCGCCGAGCTTCCCCAGGCACCCGAGCCCCGGACCGCGACGACGACCACGACCGGCACCGAGCTCTTCGACGGTGAGCGCGGCGTCGTCGCGATCCGCGTCGACGGTGTGCTGAAGGACCTCGCGGCGGACGTGCAGGCCGGCGAGACCGCCGAGGCCGTCACCCTGCAGGAGCAGGACGGGCTCGACATCCTCCGGCACTCGGCCGCCCACGTGCTGGCGCAGGCCGTGCAGCAGATCAACCCGGACGCCAAGCTCGGCATCGGGCCGCCCGTCACCGACGGCTTCTACTACGACTTCGACGTCGCCGAGCCCTTCACCCCCGAAGACCTCAAGGCGATCGAGAAGGGCATGGACCGCATCGTCAAGCAGGCCCAGCGCTTCCGTCGCGTGGTCGTCACGGACGAGCAGGCACGCGAGCTGATGGCGGGGGAGCCCTACAAGCAGGAGCTCATCGGCCTCAAGGGTGCGGCGTCCGACGGCGACTCCGGCGAGAGCGTCGAGGTCGGTGCCGGCGAGCTCACCGTGTACGAGAACGTCGACCCGAAGTCGGGCGAGGTGCTCTGGCAGGACCTCTGCCGCGGCCCGCACGTCCCGCACACCCGCTGGATCGGCAACGCCGCCAAGCTCATGCGCGTCGCCGCCGCGTACTGGCGCGGCTCCGAGAAGAACCCGCAGCTGCAGCGCATCTACGGCACCGCCTGGCCCGACAAGGACCAGCTCAAGGCGTACCTCGTGCGCCTCGAGGAAGCGGCCAAGCGCGACCACCGCAAGCTCGGCGCCGAACTCGACCTGTTCTCGTTCCCCGACGAGATCGGTTCCGGCCTGGCGATCTTCCACCCGAAGGGCGGCATCATCCGCCGCGAGATGGAGGACTACTCGCGCCGTCGGCACGAGGAGAACGGCTACTCGTTCGTCTACACGCCGCACATCACCAAGGGTGACCTGTTCGAGACCTCCGGGCACCTCGGCTGGTACAAGGACGGCATGTTCCCGGCCATGCACATGGACGAGGCGAAGGACGAGGACGGCAACGTCACCCGGCAGGGCGCCGACTACTACCTCAAGCCGATGAACTGCCCGATGCACATCCTGGCGTACCGGTCGCAGCCCCGCTCCTACCGCGACCTGCCGCTCCGGATGTTCGAGTTCGGCACGGTGTACCGCAACGAGAAGTCCGGCGTCATCCACGGCCTCACCCGCGTGCGCGGCCTGACCCAGGACGACGCGCACATCTTCACCACGCAGGAGAAGATGAAGGAGGAGCTGACCACGACCCTCGCGTTCGTGCTCTCGCTCCTGCGCGACTACGGGCTCGACGACTTCTACCTCGAGCTGTCGACGAAGGACCCGGAGAAGTACGTCGGCGACGACGAGGTCTGGGACGTGGCGACGGAGACCCTGCGCCAGGTCGCCGAGGAGTCCGGCCTCGAGCTGGTGCCGGACCCCGCCGGTGCGGCGTTCTACGGCCCGAAGATCTCGGTGCAGGCCCGCGACGCGATCGGCCGCACCTGGCAGATGTCGACCGTGCAGCTCGACTTCAACCTGCCCGAGCGCTTCGGCATCGACTACACCGCGGCCGACGGCTCGCGCCAGCGTCCGGTGATGATCCACCGCGCGCTGTTCGGCTCGATCGAGCGCTTCTTCGGGGTCCTCACCGAGCACTACGCGGGCGCGTTCCCGGCCTGGCTGTCGCCCGTCCAGGTCGTCGGCATCCCGGTCGCGGCCGAGTACGGCGACTACCTCGACGAGGTCATCGCGAAGCTCCGTGCCCACGGTGTCCGCGCCGAGGTCGACCACTCGGACGACCGCATGCAGAAGAAGATCCGCACGCACACCAAGGCGAAGGTGCCGTTCCAGCTCATCGCCGGTGGCGACGACCGCGACGCCGGTGCCGTCAGCTTCCGCTTCCGCGACGGCCGCCAGGACAACGCGGTGCCCGTCGACGAGGCCGTGGACCGCATCCTCACCGCGATCCGCGAGCGCGCGCAGGTCTGATGACACCGTCGGGAGGCCCGGAGCAGGCCGCGGGGACCGGTCACGTCGACGACGTGGCCGGTCCCACCGCGGCCGCGGGCACCGAGGGTGCGGGCACCGAGGGTGCGGGCACCGAGGGCGCGGACACCGATCCGCTGGTGATCCGCGACGCGGCCACCGGCGCAGCCGTCCCGGACGCGTTCCAGCGGCTCTGGAACCCGCACCGGATGGCCTACATCGACGCCGGCCGCGAAGGCCGGGGTCGCGGGCACGACGACGACTGCCCGTTCTGCGAAGCCCCGCGGATGTCCGACGAGGACGCCCTGATCGTGGCCCGCGGCGAGCACGCCTACGTGCTGCTCAACCTGTTCCCGTACAACAACGGGCACCTGCTCGTCTGCCCGTACCGTCACGTCCCGCTCTACGACGAGGCCACGCCGGACGAGCTGCGCGAGATCGGCGAGCTGACCCAGACCGCCATGCGGGTCCTGCGCGAGGTGTCGCACTGCGACGGCTTCAACATCGGCATGAACCAGGGCGAGGTCGCCGGTGCCGGCGTGGCCGCACACCTGCACCAGCACATCGTCCCGCGGTGGCAGTCGGACGCGAACTTCTTCCCGATCATCGCCCGGACCAAGTCCATGTCGCAGTTGCTCGGCGAGACCCGTCGACTCGTCGCCGACGGGTGGCCCCGGGCGCACTAGACTGGTCGGCATCATGAGCGACAGCACCAGCACCTCCGGCACCCCTGGCACCTCGATCACCGGCTCCGACCGCGTCAAGCGCGGACTCGCCGAGATGCTCAAGGGCGGCGTGATCATGGACGTCGTCGACGCCGAGCAGGCCCGCATCGCGGAAGAAGCCGGTGCGACCGCCGTCATGGCCCTCGAGCGCGTCCCCGCCGACATCCGTGCGCAGGGCGGCGTCGCCCGCATGTCCGACCCCTCGATGATCGAGGAGATCATCGCCGCGGTGTCGATCCCCGTCATGGCGAAGGCCCGCATCGGCCACTTCGTCGAGGCGCAGGTGCTGCAGGAGCTCGGTGTCGACTACATCGACGAGTCCGAGGTGCTGTCGCCGGCCGACTACGTGAACCACATCGACAAGTGGAAGTTCACCACCCCCTTCGTCTGCGGTGCCACCAACCTGGGCGAGGCGCTCCGTCGCATCACCGAGGGTGCGGCCATGATCCGTTCCAAGGGCGAGGCCGGCACGGGCGACGTGTCCGAGGCCACCAAGCACATCCGCACCATCACGAAGGAGATCGCGGCGCTCCGCAACCTGCGTGACGACGAGCTCTACGTCGCCGCCAAGGAGCTCCAGGCCCCGATCGACGTCGTGCAGGAAGTCGCCCGCACCGGCAAGCTCCCCGTCGTCCTGTTCACCGCCGGTGGTGTCGCCACCCCGGCCGACGCCGCGATGATGATGCAGCTCGGCGCCGACGGTGTCTTCGTCGGGTCCGGCATCTTCAAGTCCGGCGACCCGGCGGCCCGCGCCGCCGCGATCGTCAAGGCGACGACCTTCCACGACGACCCCCGGGTCATCGCCGAGGTCTCCCGTGGTCTGGGCGAGGCGATGGTCGGCATCAACGTGGCCGACGTCCCCGCACCGCACCGCCTCGCCGAGCGTGGCTGGTAGTCCGACGGGCGGCGCTCGTCCCCGCATCGGGGTCCTGGCGCTGCAGGGTGACTTCCGCGAGCACATCGCCTCGCTGACCGAGCTCGGCGCCGACGTGGTGCCGCTGCGTCGCCCGGAGGAGATCGAGACCCTCGACGGTGTCGTGATCCCCGGGGGTGAGTCCAGCGTGATGGACAAGCTGTCCCGCGCGTTCGGCGTCGCCGAGCCCCTCGCCGACGCGATCCGCGGTGGCCTGCCCACCTACGGCACCTGCGCGGGCATGATCATGCTCTCGTCGCGCATCACCGACGGCATCAACGGGCAGCAGACCCTCGACGTGCTCGACACCACCGTGCGCCGCAACGCGTTCGGTGCGCAGAACGACTCGTTCGAGATCGACATCCCGATGCCCGACCTCGGAGAGGCCCCGGTGCACGCGGTGTTCATCCGGGCCCCCGTCGTGGAGCAGCGCGGCGACGACGTCCACGTCCTCGGTGCGCTGCCGGACGGGCAGGTCGTGGCGGTGCAGCAGGGCAACGTCATCGCCAGCGCGTTCCACCCCGAGGTCGCCGGCGAGGACCGCTTCCACCGCCGGTTCCTCGACCTGGTGCACAGCGCCTGAGGCGTGACCGCCCACCCGCCGCACCGACGGGACGGAAGCCGCGCCGCGCCTCCAGGCCGGTGTTCGGCCCACAGGGCCGCTAAACTGAGCGGGACTTTCCGCAAGACGCAAGGAGAACCGTGTCCGGGCATTCCAAGTGGGCAACGACCAAGCACAAGAAGGCGGTCATCGACCAGCGCCGTGCCAAGTCGTTCGCCAAGCTGATCAAGAACATCGAGGTCGCCGCGAAGATGGGCGGTGCCGACATGTCCGGCAACCCGACCCTGGTCGACGCCGTGCAGAAGGCGAAGAAGACCTCGGTCCCCAACGACAACATCGACCGCGCCGTCAAGCGCGGTGCGGGTCTCACGGGCGAGACCATCGAGTACACGACGATCATGTACGAGGGCTACGGCCCCAACGGCGTCGCGATGCTCATCGAGTGCCTCACGGACAACAAGAACCGTGCCGCGGCCGAGGTCCGGACCGCGATGTCGCGCAACGGCGGCACCATGGCCGACCCGGGCAGCGTCGCCTACAACTTCTCGCGCAAGGGCGTCATCTCGGTCACGAAGACCGACGGCCTCGACGAGGACACCGTGATGACCGCGGTGCTGGACGCCGGTGTCGAGGACGTCATCGACCAGGGCGGTGGCTTCGAGATCATCACCGAGGCGAGCGACCTGGTCGCCGCCCGCACCGCACTGCAGGACGCCGGCATCGACTACGACTCCGCCGACGCCGAGTTCGTCCCCGGCCTCAAGGTCCCGGTCGACGCCGAGACCGCCCGCAAGGTGTTCCGCCTGATCGACGCGCTCGAGGACTCCGACGACGTGCAGAACGTCTACTCGAACTTCGACATCCCCGCGGACGTCCAGGCCGAGCTCGACGAGGACGAGGGCGAGTAGCCGTGCTCCGTGTGCTCGGGGTGGACCCCGGGCTCACCCGGTGCGGCGTCGGCGTCGTCGAGGTCGCACCGAACCGGCGCGCACGACTCGTCCACGTGACGGTCGTGCGCACCCCGCCGGACATGCCGCTCGAACAGCGGCTGCTCCGCATCGCCGACGGCATCGCCGCCGAGATCGACGAACACCACCCCGATGCGGTCGCCGTCGAGCGGGTGTTCGCGCAGGCGAACGTCCGCACCGTGATGGGGACCGCGCAGGCGGCCGGCCTGGCGCTGCACGCCGCGGCCGCCCGCGGCCTGCCCGTCGGACTGCACACCCCGTCCGAGGTCAAGGCCGCCGTCACCGGCTACGGCAACGCCGACAAACGTCAGGTGCAGACCATGATCGCGCGCGTGCTCGGGCTCGACGAGGCCCCGAAGCCGGCCGACGCCGCCGACGCGCTCGCGTTGGCCGTGTGCCATGCCTGGAGGCTCGGATCACCCGATGCCGCCGGCTCCCGTGCCACGAACCTCACCCCCGCACAGCGCGCCTGGCGGGACGCGCAGGGCGGCACCGTCGACTCGCCGCTGGCCCGCGCGGCCGCCGCCGCGGCCCGCCCGCAGCGTGGCAGGTCGGCGTCGTCGGTGGGCGGCCCTAGGCTCGGAGCATGATCGCGAGTCTCCGGGGCACCTGCATCGACATCGCCGGCTCGGCCGTGGTGATCGAGGTCGGGGGAGTCGGGTACGCCGTCACCGTGAACCCCGCGCACGCGCTGACGATGCGCCACGGGTCCGAGGTGTTCGTGCGGACCGCCATGATCGTGCGCGAGGACGAGCACCTGCTCTTCGGCTTCGAGTCGACCGACGCGCTGCAGGTGTTCGACCTGCTCCGCGGGGTCTCCGGCGTCGGCCCGAAGTCCGCGATGGGCGTCCTGGCCCACATGGACCCGGCACAGATCGCGAACGCCGTCGCGAACGAGGACGACGGCGCGTTCCGCAAGGTCTCCGGCATCGGCCCGAAGACCGCCAAGCTCATCATCGTCGCGCTCTCCGGCAAGCTCGTGGCCTTCGAGCAGGCTGCCGTGGTCGCCGCCGCACGGGGGACCGCAGTCCACCCCGCCGCGGTCGACGTCGTCTCGGCGCTCATCGGTCTCGGCTGGCGCGAAGACGCGGCGCAGACCGCGGTCGACGACGCCGTCGCCAACGAGCCCGGCGCCGCCGCGATGGGCACCCAGGCCCTGCTCCGCGCCGCCCTCGGTGCGCTCCGACCCGCGGCAGCCGGCCGGTGAGCGGCATCACCTCCGCCGGCGCCGAGTCGCAGGAAGAACTCGCGTTCGAAGGTGCGCTCCGTCCGCGCTCGCTCGACGAGTTCGTCGGGCAGCGCAAGGTCCGCGGGCAGCTCGACCTGCTCCTCAAGGCCGCCGGCATGCAGGAGCGCACGCCCGACCACATCCTGATGGCGGGTCCTCCCGGCCTCGGCAAGACCACGCTCGCGATGATCGTCGCGCACGAGACCGGGCGACCGCTGCGCATGTCGAGCGGCCCGGCCATCCAGCACGCCGGTGACCTCGCCGCCGTGCTGTCGTCCCTGGTCCCGGGCGAAGTGCTGTTCATCGACGAGATCCACCGCATGGCCCGCTCGGCAGAAGAGATGCTCTACCTGGCGATGGAGGACTTCCGCATCGACGTGATGGTGGGCAAGGGCGCGGGTGCCACGAGCATCCCGCTCGACCTCGCGCCGTTCACGCTCGTCGGGGCCACCACCAGGGCCGGCCTGCTGCCGAACCCGCTGCGCGACCGCTTCGGGTTCACCGCCCACCTCGAGTTCTACGAGAAGGACGAGCTCGAGCAGGTCCTGATCCGTGCGGCCCACCTGCTCGAACTCGACATCGACCGGACCGCCCTGCGCGAGATCGCCGGACGCTCCCGTGGCACCCCACGCATCGCGAACCGCCTGCTCCGCCGGGTGCGCGACTACGCCCTCGTGCACCGCACCACCGACGGCATGGCCGCGGTCCAGGGTGCGCTCGACCTGTACGACGTCGACGAACTCGGCCTCGACCGGCTCGACCGAGCCGTCGTCGAGACCATGCTGACCCGGTTCGACGGGGGCCCGGTCGGCCTGAACACCCTCGCGGTCTCGGTCGGCGAGGAATCCGAGACCATCGAGTCGGTCGTCGAACCGTTCCTCGTCCGCGTCGGACTCGTGACCCGCACCCCCCGCGGGCGCATCGCGACACCGCGGGCCTGGCGACACCTCGGCCTCACCCCGGGGCAGGGCGACGGCGGGCAGCCGGGGCTCTTCGACGACCCGGAACCCACCGCCTGACCGCCGATCAGTCGGGTGACATGCCACGGACACCGGCGTGCCCTAGACTGCTACGGCCCGAAACCGAGCAACCAGAGAAGGCAACGCATCATGGGTCAAGAAGTCATCCTCATCGTCATCGTCGTGGCGTTCGCGGCCTTCATGTTCTACAACAGCCGCAAGCGCAAGAAGCAGCAGGCCGAGCTCGTGGACAAGATGGTCCCGGGCGCCAAGGTCATGCTGTCCTTCGGCCTCTACGGCACGCTCCTCTCCGTGAACGAGGAGAAGGTCACCGCTGACGTCGAGATCGCGCCGGGGACCATCGTCACCGTGCACCGTCAGACCCTGTCGCGCGTCGTCGACGACAACGCGTCCGACGTCGAGACCACCACGACCACCGAGGACGAGCCGAAGCCGGTGGCCGAGCTCAACGGTGAGCCGGTCTACGGCGAGCGGGTCGACACCGACCGTGTCGACGAGTCCGACGCCACGAAGCGCAAGTCCGACGACTGACGCCCTCGGCCGCCGGGTCGTCTGACCCGGCGGCTTCCCTCTGCCGTCGCACGGTGTGCCGACGGTCCTGAACAGAAAGACGAGACGACCGGTGGCACGATCGACACCCGTCAAGAAGGCGCTGCGCTCGCTCACCTGGTTGGTGATCCTGATGGCGATCCTCGCCGGCGTGAACACCGCCGCGTCGATCCTCGCCGGCTCTTCGAAGGACGACACCGACAAGTGGTACCAGGGCGCGAGCTGGGTGCCGGAGCTGGCTCTGGACCTGCAGGGCGGCACGCAGCTGACCCTCGCGGCGCAGAACACCGAGGGCGACTCCGTCACCTCGCAGCAGCTGCAGCAGGCGGTGAACATCATCCGCCAGCGCATCGACGCCACCGGTGTCTCCGAGTCCGAGATCAACACCCAGGGCGCGAACAACATCGTCGTCTCGATCCCGGGTCGTCCCGACAAGGCCACGATCGACCGCATCGAGGCAGCCGCGAAGCTGACCTTCCGTCCGGTGCTCTTCACCGAGGCCGCGACGAACTCCGCCGTCGGTGACGACGGCAAGGGCACCGCATCGGCCACGCCGTACTCGCCGCCGGCCTCGCTCGCCGCGACGCCGAGCGCGAAGCCGACCAACGCGAGCGACCTGAACTGGGTCACGCCGAAGCTGCAGGACCTGTACACCAACTACAACTGCGCTGCTCCGGACGACGTCACCACGGCGCCCGACGACGAGCCCCTGGTCACCTGTGACCAGGACGGCGCGGGGAAGTACATCCTCGGACCGGTCGAGGTCTCCGGTGCCGACATCAGCAACGCCACCTCGGGTCTCGCCACCGACTCGCAGGGCACGTCGACCGGCCAGTGGGCCGTCAACCTGACGTTCAACGGCGAGGGCTCGAAGGACTTCCGCACCGTCACGAACCGTCTCGTCTCGCTCCAGCAGCCGCAGAACCAGTTCGCGATCGTGCTCGACGGTTCGGTCATCACCGCACCGACGACGAACTCCGCGATCACGAACGGCAAGGCGCAGATCACCGGCTCGTTCACGGCCGAGTCGTCGAAGACGCTGGCGGACCAGCTCAAGTACGGTGCGCTGCCGATCAACTTCCAGGTGCAGTCGAACGAGAACATCTCGGCGACGCTCGGCACCGCGCAGCTCATCGGTGGCCTCGTCGCCGGTCTGATCGGGCTGATCCTGGTGATCATCTACTCGGTCATCCAGTACCGGGCCCTGGCGTTCGTCACCGTGCTGTCGCTCGGGATCGCCGCGGTGCTCACCTACCTGGTGATCGCGATCATGTCGTGGCGCGTCGACTACCGCCTGTCCTTGGCGGGTGTGGCGGGTCTGATCGTCGCGATCGGCATCACGGCGGACTCGTTCATCGTCTACTTCGAGCGCATCCGTGACGAACTCCGCGACGGCCGTGCCCTCGAGAGCGCGGTCGAGTCCGGCTGGAAGCGTGCTCTCCGCACGATCCTGGCGTCGGACGCGGTGAACTTCCTCGCCGCCGTCACGCTCTACGTGCTCGCGGTCGCCGATGTGAAGGGCTTCGCGTTCACGCTGCTCCTCACGACCCTGATCGACATCGTGGTGGTCGCGCTCTTCACCCACCCGATGATGCAGCTCATCGCCCGCAGCCGGTTCTTCGGCGAGGGGCACCGGTTCAGTGGTCTCGACCCGGCAGCACTCGGTGCCGTCTACCGGGGGCGCGCCCAGTTCCGCGCACCCGTCGTGGACGGCAAGCGCCAGCGCAGTGCCGGTGAGGCACAGCGCCGACAGACGATCGCGGAGCGGAAGGCCCAGCAGGCCTCCGGCGACAACGGCTCGACGCCGGACGGGAAGGACGACTGATGGCCAGCTTCAGCCAGTTCGGCAGCGACCTCTACACGGGGAAGCGGTCGTACGACATCATCGGGCGCCGGAAGACCTGGTACCTGATCGCCCTCGTGATGATCGTGATCTCGCTCGTCACCCCGTGGCTCCGTGGCGGGTACCAGCTCGGCATCGAGTTCACCGGCGGCTCGGAGTTCACGATCTCCGACGTCAAGACCCTCGACCAGAACCTCGCCACCGAGACCGTCGAGGACGTCGTCCCGGAGTCGATCCCGCGCGTCTCGCAGCTCGGCACGCACGGCATCCGCGTGCAGACCGGGCAGCTCACCGACCGGCAGACGACCGAGGTGCAGGACGCACTGGCGAAGGCCTACGACGTCCCGGAGAGCCAGGTCGCCGCGACCTTCATCGGTGCGACGTGGGGTGCCGACGTGCTCGCGCAGGCCATCCGTGGTCTCGTGATCTTCCTCGCCCTCGCCGCGGTCTTCATGACACTGTACTTCCGCACCTGGAAGATGTCGCTGTCCGCGATGGCGGCGCTGCTGCACGACCTGCTCATCACGGCCGGCGTGTACGGCATCGTCGGGCTCGAGGTCACGCCCGCGGCGGTCATCGGGTTCCTGACGATCCTCGGGTACTCGCTCTACGACACCGTGGTGGTCTTCGACAAGGTGCGTGAGAACACCGCGCAGGAATCCATCCGGACGTTCAAGCAGTCGGTCAACCTCGCGGTGAACCAGACCCTCGTCCGGTCGATCAACACCTCGGTCGTGGCACTGCTGCCGGTCGCGGCGATCCTCTTCATCGGGTCGTACGTGCTCGGCGCCGGCACCCTGCGCGACATCTCGCTCGCACTGTTCATCGGCATCATCGTCGGCACCTACTCGACGATCTTCATCGCGTCGCCGATGTACGCGCAGCTGCGCGAGAACGAGCCGAAGATCAAGGAGTCCGACGCCAAGAAGACCGCGGCGGCCGAGAAGCGCCGGCGTGAGGTCGACGCGGCAGAGGCGAGCGTCTGATGCCCATCGAGATCCAGGAGATCGACGTCGCCGAGGCGCAGCGCCGCCTCGACGCCGGAGCCCGCCTGTTCGACGTCCGTGAGCAGGGGGAGTGGGACGAGGTCCACGCTCCCCAGGCCACGCTCGTGCCGATGTCGGAGTTCGTGGACCGCTGGCAGGAGATCGACGGCGGCGACCAGCCGGCCATCATCGTCTGCCACTCCGGCGGCCGGTCCTCGCGCATCGTCGCGGCGCTCGAGCAGTCGGGCGTGCCGGCCGTCAACCTCTCCGGCGGCATGCTCGCGTGGGAGCAGGCGGGGGCGCCGGTGGAGCGCGACGCCCAGGGCGAACCGCGTCACGGGCACTGACCGGGGACGCGTAGTCTTGTCGGATCGAGCTCGGATCGAGCTCTCGGACCGAGTCCTGGGAGGCGCATCATGACGGACACCCGCGAAGAGCCGTCCGCGCCGAGCCGCCCGGGTTCCGCTCCGCGGCCCTCGAGCCCGATCGGTCCGAACACCACCGGCAACCTCGGTTCCCTCCGCTCACTGCTGCCGCGCCTGTTCTCGCGCGCCCAACCGGCCGGCGCGGTGGACACGCTGATCCGCACGGTCCGCTCGCACCACCCCAAGGCCGACGTGACGCTCATCGAGCGTGCGTACTCGGTCGCCGAGCGCGCGCACGACGGTCAGAAGCGCAAGTCCGGTGAGCCGTACATCACGCACCCCGTCGCGGTCGCGCAGATCCTGGCCGACCTCGGCATCGGGACGATCACCATCGCGGCTGCGCTCCTGCACGACACGGTCGAGGACACCGATTACCAGCTCGACCAGCTGCGGGCCGACTTCGGCGACGAGATCGCGATGCTCGTCGACGGCGTCACCAAGCTCGACAAGGTCAAGTACGGCGACAGCGCGCAGGCCGAGACCGTCCGCAAGATGGTCATCGCCATGTCGAAGGACATCCGCGTCCTCGTCATCAAGCTCGCCGACCGCCTGCACAACGCCCGCACGTGGGGCTTCGTCGAGTCCGCCTCCGCCACGCGCAAGGCGAAGGAGACGCTCGAGATCTACGCGCCGCTCGCGCACCGGCTCGGCATCCAGATGATCAAGCTCGAGCTCGAGGACCTGTCGTTCGCGGTCCTGCACCCGAAGCTCTACGTCGAGATCGACAGCCTGGTCAAGGAACGCCAGCCGAAGCGCGAGCAGTTCGTCCAGAACGTCATCGGGACCCTGAAGAAGGACCTGAAGGCCGCCAAGGTCCGTGGCGACGTCATGGGCCGGCCGAAGCAGTACTACTCTATCTACCAGAAGATGATCGTGCGGGGTCGCGAGTTCGACGAGATCTACGACCTCGTCGGCATCCGCGTGCTCGTGCCGACCGTCCGCGACTGCTACGCCATGCTCGGCTCGGTGCACGCCCGCTGGACCCCGCTGCCCGGTCGGTTCAAGGACTACATCGCGACCCCCAAGTTCAACCTGTACCAGTCGCTGCACACCACGGTGCTCGGACCGCAGGGTCGTGCGGTCGAGATCCAGATCCGCACGCACGAGATGCACCAGCGCGCCGAGTTCGGTGTCGCCGCCCACTGGAAGTACAAGCAGCGCGCTGCCGGCCGTGACGCCGGTACCTCGTCGACCACGGACGACCAGGACATGGCGTGGCTCGCCCACATCACCGACTGGCAGGCCGAGACCAGCGACCCGGGCGAGTTCCTCGACTCCCTGCGCTACGAGATCGGCGCCAAGGAGACCTACGTCTTCACGCCGCAGGGCAAGGTCATCGGTCTCCCCGCCGGAGCCACCCCTGTCGACTTCGCCTACGCGGTGCACACCGAGATCGGCCACCGCACGATGGGTGCGAAGGTCAACGGCCGCCTCGTCCCGCTCGAGAGCCAGCTGTCCAGCGGCGACGTCGTCGAGATCTTCACGTCGAAGAACCCCGACTCCGGCCCCTCGCAGGACTGGCTGCAGTTCGTCCGCAGTCCCCGCGCGCGCAACAAGATCAAGCAGTGGTTCACCAAGGAGCGCCGCGAAGAGGCGATCGAGCAGGGGCGTGACGCCATCGCCCGGGCGATGCGCAAGCAGAACCTGCCGCTCCAGCGCATCATGAGCCAGGACAGCATCGCCGAGGTCGCCTCGTCGATGCGGTACGAGGACGTCTCCGCCCTGTACGCCGCCATCGGCGAAGGCCACGTGTCGACGCAGTCGGTCATCGAGAAGGTCCTCGGGAACGTCCAGACCGAAACCGAGACGGACGAGCCCGAACTCGCGTTCCCGCGCCAGGTCACCAGTCGTCAGCTGCGCACGAGCGACAGCGGCGTGCTGGTCCGCGGTGCGCCCGACATCCTCGTGAAGCTCGCGAAGTGCTGCACGCCGGTGCCGGGCGACCAGATCGTGGGCTTCATCACCCGTGGCCAGGGCGTCTCCGTGCACCAGTCGTCGTGCACCAACGTGAAGTCCCTCATGAACGAACCCGACCGGATGATCGAGGTCGAGTGGGCCCCGTCGTCGAAGTCGGTGTTCCTGGTGCAGATCCAGATCGAGGCGCTCGATCGGTCAGGCCTGCTCAGCGATGTCACCCGGGTGCTGACCGACCACCACGTGAACATCCTGTCCGCGACGGTGTCGACCTCGTCCGACCGTCTCGCGCTCAGCCGGTTCGTGTTCGAGATGGGCGACACCATCCACCTCGACCGCGTGCTGAACGCGGTGCGACGCATCGACGCCGTCTACGACGTCTACCGCGTCAGCGCGGGCTAGCGGCAGGGCCCCGCGCGGCTCGTCCGTCGACCGGTCACGAACCGTCGGCCGCGGCCCTGCCAACCGACAGTCCGCGACCACTCGGCGGACGCGAGCGGGGTGTCCTGACCGCCCCCACGCGCCCGACCGGAGGCCCACGGCAGCCCCGCCCCGCGCCTCCCGTGCCTCAGCCCCATCCGCCGGTCACGACTCGTCGCACCGGCACCGTCGACCGGTCACAAACCGTCGGCTGCGGCCCGGCCAACCGACAGTCCGCGACCACTCGGCGGACGTGAGCGGGGTGTCCTGACCGCTCGGCGAACGCGCCGGCGACGCCCTAGCGGACAGCGCCCGCAGCGCCCCCAGCCGCATCCGGCAATTCAGGCAGCTCCGGCAACCCCGGCAGCCCCCACAACCGCCGCTCGGCCTGCCGCACCATGGGAATCGTCCCGAGCGACCTCAGCCGCGCCTGCAGCTCGGCAGCCGTGACCGCCCCGATCGCGAGCAGCCCGTGCACGGCCGTCGCCTCGGCCACCCCGAACGCACCGGCCGTCGGCCCCGGCGTCCGGAGCAGGTCGACCGCGGTCCGCGCCGGCAGCGTGACCCGCAGCCGCGAGAGCTCGACGGTGTCGGCGACATTGATCCGGACCTCTCGTAGGCGGACGTCCGGCCCGACGTGCACGCGCACCTGCGGCGGGATGCATGCCTCGAGCGGCGCCGGCGGCCGGGACACCGCACCCCAGATCCACGCGGCGGTCAGCATGCAGGCGATCAGGCGCGGGTCCCGCAGGACCCAGGCTGCAGCGGCGGCGCGCAACCACGGCGTCTGCGGTTCGGCGGGGGAGGCCCAGCAGGGACCGACGGCGACCAGCTCGCCGGCCAGGACCGCCGCACGCAGCTCGGGTTCCGGCCAGTCGTCACTGGTCAGCAGTCGCGGGCGGGGCACCCGCACATCCTGCCCGACCTGCGGGCGCGACCGACAGGCCTGTGGACAAGCCACCGACCGGCCGGGAGGCTCGTGACGGGCCCGCACCGCGCCTCCAGGCCGTCGCCGGTCACGTCCACGGCGTGGGCCGCGTCGACGACGCGACCAGCCGCGCCCACGCGCCGGATCGGGCCCGGACGGAGGGGACGCGCGCGCTCAGCGCAGGACGTCGGCGCGGTGCACGAGCGCAGCGGCACCGATGAGCGGACCGTCCTGGGACAACCCGGTCGGCACGATCTGCACCTTCGTGACGAACCCGAACTCGACACGCTCCGCCACGGCCTGCCGGGCGTACTCGAACAAGTCCGGCGTGACGTGCGAGAACCCGCCGCCGATGGCGACGATCTCGAGGTCGACCAGGCTCGTGGCGGCGGCGATGGCCTGCCCGAGGGCGCGGCCGCTCCGCTGGACCGCGGCGACGGCGATCTCGTCGCCGGCGGCGTAGGCGGCCGAGAGCTCCTCGCCGGTCGTGCCCGCGAAACCCTGACGACGTGCCCAGGCCACGGTCTTCGGGCCGCTGGCGATCGCCTCGAGGCACCCGGTGCCCCCGCAGGCGCAGGGGTCGTCGTAGCCGCCACACTCGACGTGCCCGATGTGGCCGGCGTTGCCCGTCGGTCCGCTGACGGTGCGACCGTGCAGGATGAGCCCGCCGCCGACGCCGGTGGAGACGATCATGCCCATGACGTGCTCGTACCCCTGGGCCGCGCCGACCCAGTGCTCGGCGAGGGTGATCGCCAGGCCGTCCATGCGGAGCGTCACCGGGACGTCGTCCGGCACGAGCGCAGCGATCCGGTCGCGCAGCGGGTGGCCACGCCAGACCGGCATGTTGAGCGGGGAGACGAGGCCGTGCTCCTCGTCGACGGGCCCGGCGGAACCGACGCCGACACCCACGAGCGTCGCGTCGGCCGGCAGCGCGCCGAGCGCGGCCGTGACGACCTCGTCGACGGCGGCCTGCAGCTCGTCCGAGGTGCGCTGGGGCCCGGTGGGGCTGCGGAACCGGGTCGCCGGCAGCACGACGCCCTGGTCGGTGACGAGCGCGGCCTCGACCTTCGTGCCGCCGAGGTCGACGGCCAGGGCGAGGGCGGGGGACTGGGGTGCGGTGCTGGACATGCGCGCTCCGATGCGGCGGTCTGGAGGCACGGTGCGGGTCGCCGACGCGTCGTCGCGTCCGGTGGGCACCGGCCTGGTCGTGGTGGGTCGT
Source organism: Curtobacterium sp. MCLR17_039 (assembly GCF_003234745.1). NCBI lineage: Bacteria > Bacillati > Actinomycetota > Actinomycetes > Micrococcales > Microbacteriaceae > Curtobacterium > Curtobacterium sp. MCLR17_039. Next base: position 32,553 of record NZ_QKTF01000006.1, on the reverse strand, counting down.
GCTGGGCGCGTGGGCTCAGCCCGGTGGGCTCAGCCAGGTCGGCTCAGCCCGTGGGTTCAGTAGGACGTCGTGTCGTCGCCGAGCGCCGAGGCGGCACCCGTCTCCGCGCGGTGCGCGACCTCGTCGAGGATGCGGGCCGAGGCGCTCGTGCCGATGCGGTTCGCGCCAGCCTCGACCATCTCGAGCAGGGTGTCGAGCCCGCGGACGCCGCCGGAGGCCTTCACGCCGGTGTCGGCACCGACCGTGCGGCGCATGAGGGCGATGTGCTCGGCCGTCGCGCCGCCGCCGGCGAACCCGGTCGAGGTCTTCACGAAGGCCGCGCCGGCGGTCTGTGCCGCACGCGAGGCCGCGACGATCTCGTCGTCGGTCAGGAACGCGGTCTCGAGGATCACCTTGACGACGGTGTCGCCGGCGGCGTGGACGACCGCGCGGACGTCCTGCTCGACGCGCTGCCAGTCGCCCGACTTCGCGGCGCCGATGTTCTGCACCATGTCGAGCTCGAACGCGCCGTCGGCCAGGGCCTGCAGCGACTCGGCGACCTTCGCCGCGGTCGACGTGGTGCCGTGCGGGAAGCCGATCACGGTGCCGACGCCGACGCCGGTGCCCGTGAGGCGCTCGACGGCGTGGGCGACGTCGCTCGGACGGACGCAGACGCTGAAGACGCGGTGGGCGGCGGCTTCGTCGAGCTGGGCGTCGACGTCCGCGCGGGTGAGTTCGGGCTTCAGGATCGCGTGGTCGATGAGGCCGCGGACGGCATCGACGGTGACGGGGAAGGCTGCGTTGTCCACCCGGCAAGCCTACCCGTCAGGCGTGCCGCGTAGCGTGCAGGGCATGCAGGTCCTCGTCACCGGCGCCACCGGGTACATCGGTGGTCGTCTCGTCCCTCGTCTCCTCGAAGCCGGCCACTCCGTCCGGGTGTTCGTGCGCAACCCCCGGAAGCTCCAGGACGTCCCGTGGAGCAGTGAGGTCGACGTCGCAGAGGGCGATCTCCAGGACGCCGAGGCGGTGCGCGCCGCCGTCGACGGGGTCGAGGCGGTCTACTACCTGGCCCACGCGATGGGGGCCGACGGCGACTTCGAGTCGGCCGAGCGCGAGGCCGCCGAGACCATGGCGCGCGAGGCGAAGGCGGCCGGCGTCAGCCGGTTCGTCTACCTGGGCGGGCTGCACCCGGACGGCGAGCTGTCGAAGCACCTCCGCAGCCGCAAGGAGGTGGGGGAGATCCTCCTCGGCTCGGGCGTGCCGACGGTGGCGTACCAGGCCGGCGTCGTGATCGGCTCGGGCAGCACCTCGTTCGAGATGATCCGGCACCTGACCGACGTCCTGCCGTGGATGCCCGCGCCGCGCTGGGTCCGCAACCACATCCAGCCGATCGCGGTCCGCGACGTCCTGTACTACCTGGTGGCCGCGCTCGACGTCCCCGCCGACGTCAACCGCACCTTCGACATCGGCGGCCCCGACGTCCTGCGGTACGGCCAGATGCTGAACGGCTACGCGGTCGAGGCGAAGCTGCCCCAGCGCCCGATCACGGTCCTGCCGGTGCTCACCCCGCGCCTCGCCGCACACTGGTTCAACGCCGTCACCCCGATCCCGCGCAAGCTCGCGACGCCGATCATCGAGTCGCTGCAGTTCGAGTGCGTGCAGCGCGAGCACGACATCGACGACGTCGTGCCGCAGCCCGAGGGCGGGCTCACCTCGTACCGTCGGGCCGTCCGCCTCGCGCTGAACAAGATGCGCACCGGCCAGGTCCAGACGAGCTGGCGGAGCGCGACGCTCTCGAGCGCCTCGGCCGACCCGATGCCGAACGACCCCGACTGGGCCGGGCACACCGTCTACGTCGACGACCGGAAGCGGCACTCCAGTGCCTCCGCCGAGGACGTCTGGCGCGTCGTCGAGTCGATCGGCGGCGACAACGGCTGGTACTCGTTCCCGCTCGCCTGGGTCGCCCGCGGCTGGATGGACAAGATCGCCGGCGGCGTCGGCCTGAACCGCGGGCGTCGTGACCAGCAGCGCCTGGAGCAGGGCGACGCGCTCGACTGGTGGCGCGTCGAACGGCTGGAGCGCGGCCGGTACCTGCGGCTCCGCGCCGAGTTCAAGTCGCCCGGTCGTGCGTGGCTCGAGATGACCGTCACACCGAACCCCGACGGCGGCAGCGACTACCACCAGCGGGCGATCTACTTCCCGCAGGGACTCGCCGGCCGGCTGTACTGGTACGGCATCCTGCCGTTCCACGGCATCATCTTCCCCGGTATGGTCGAGCGCATCACCGCCGCCGCCGAGCGGGAGTCCGACCACACCGGGTCCACGCAGCGCAACCGGACGCAGCAGACCGAGACCCCCGAGCCGGCGCACGAGGAGGCAGCATGACCGACGACCGCAGCCCCGTCCTCTTCCTGGGGGACAGCATCACCGAACAGGGTGACTGGGACACGTGGCTCCCCGACGAGCACACGCTGAACCAGGGCATCGGCGGCGACACGACCGACGGCGTGCTGACGCGCCTCGACGCCGTCGTCGCCGAGCAGCCCGAGGTGATCGTGCTGCTCATCGGCACGAACGACTTCGGCAACCACCGCGCCAGCGCCGAGCACGTGGTCCGCAACGTCGAGACCATCCTCGTCACGCTCCGCCGCGAGCTGCCGGGCGTACGGCTGCTGCTCGTGTCGATCCTGCCGCGGCAGGCCGAGTACGCCACGAAGATCGAACAGGCCAACCGGCACCTCCGGCAGTTCGTCGCCACCTGCCACGCGCAGTACCTCGACGCCTGGCCCGCCCTGGCCGACGGCGACCACCTGGACGCGCGCTTCACCGAGGACGGCCTGCACCTGACCGAAGAGGGCTACCGCGCGCTGGTCGGTGAACTGGTGCCGGCGCTCGAGCGCGTCCGCGACCTGCCGCCGATGTCGCGGTCGATCCAGGCGATCGACCTCGACGGTTCCTCGGACTGATGGCCGCTCGCAAGGGGCGGCCCCCGGTGGGGTCGTCCCAGCACGGCGTGCCCGCAGGGTCCCCTCGACCCGCACCGGCCGCACCGGCCAGCGGTGCCCGTGCCACGCCGCCCTTCACCCGCCCCGCACTGGCACCGTCGATGATCGCGGCGATCGTGCTGCTGGCCTGCGTCGCCATCGTCGACTCGTCGGGCTTCGTCTTCGCCCGCTGGGGCGTCACGGTGCTCGCGCTGATCGTGCTCGTCTTCAGCGTGCGCGGGAAGGTCTGGTGGGCAGCCCTCCTCATGGCCGCCGTCGCCGTCTGCTGGAACCCGCTCGTCACGGTGCCGATCCCCGGAGAGGTGTGGGCGGCACTGCAGCTGGTCGCCGCCGCGCTCTTCATCGTGGTGGGCATCGTCGTCAAGGTGCCCCGCGAGTCGGACGGACGGTAGGATCGGCAGGTCGGGTACAGGACCCGACCGCACGACCCGAAGGGCATGGATGAACGACGAGACCGAGCCGGTGACCGAGAGTCCTCTGCTGAACCCTCGACCGTCCTCCGGCGGTCTCGACCGATCCGACGTCGTCGTCCGCAAGGGGAGACTGACCCTGATCAACGGACACCTCACGCCCCAGCAGTCGATGATCGAGGACCTGCTGTTCCTCGACGACGCGCTCACCGCGGCTGACGTCGACCACCTGCTCATCCGCGGCAACGACCAGCGCCCGGTGATCGCCCTCGACGAGCGTGACCGCCAGCGCGCGGAGAGCGCCGTGATGTCCGCGGCCGTCAACGAGCCCTTCTACGCGAAGCCCCCGGGCAAGCCGGCGGTGCTCGTGCAGGACGACGGACTCGGCTCCGTCGACGAACCGGTGCTCCGCGTGTTCCGCCCGCGGCTCGAGCCGCTCGGACGCCTGCGCTACGGCGCCGAGACGAGCGTCCAGCTCGAGTTCTGGCGCGTCACCGACATCGAGGTCCTCGCTCCCGTCGAGAACGCCCTGATGCGTCGCAGCCTGCCGATCGACGAGTTCGTCCTCGTCGACATCGAACGCTACGGCCGCACCTGGCGAACCGTCGAGCACATGTTCGACGACCACGTCTCGGACATCCGCTTCCCGATCGACATCGTCTTCTCGTGGGTCGACGGCAACGCCATCGAGTACCAGCGCGCCCGCCAGGCCGCACAGTCGAACGCCGTCCTGGGCGAGGGCGACGACGCCCCGGCCCGGTTCCGCCAGATCGACGAGCTGAAGTACGCGCTCCGCTCGGTGCACACCTTCGCGCCGTGGATCCGCAAGATCTACATCGCGACGGACTCTCCGGCGCCGCACTGGCTCGCCGAGCACCCGAAGGTCCGGATCGTCCGCAGCGAGGAGTTCTTCGCCGACCCGTCCGTCCTGCCGACCCACAACTCGCAGGCCGTCGAGTCGCAGCTGCACCACATCCCGGGCATCAGCGAGCACTTCATCTACTCGAACGACGACATGTTCTTCGGGCGCCTCGTCGACCCCTCGGCGTTCTACAGCCCCGGATCGGTCACGAAGTTCATCCTCGCGTCGACCCGGATCGGCCTCGGCTCCAACAACCCGGCGCGCAGCGGTTTCGAGAACTCCGCCCGTGTGAACCGTCGCCTGCTGCAGCAGCGCTTCGGTGCGGTGACGACCCGGCACCTCGAGCATGCCCCGACGCCCCTGCGCGCCTCGATCATGACCGAGATGGAGCACGAGTTCGCCGACGAGTTCGCGGCCACTGCGGCGTCACGCTTCCGCGCCGCCGACAACATCTCGGTGACGAACTCGCTGTACCACTACTACTCGCTGCTCACCGGTCGGGCGATCATCCAGGAGAACGCGGCCGTCGGGTACATCGACACGACCATGGTCTCCGGGCTCAAGGCCCTGGACGAGCTGCTGAAGAAGCGGAACGTGGACTTCTTCTGCCTCAACGACGGCAGCTTCCCAGAGGTCAGCGACGAGGAGCGCACGCAGCGCGTGACGGACTTCCTCGAGCGCTACTTCCCGTTCCCCGCGCCGTGGGAGCGTCCCAGCGCTTAGGACGCGCCAGCGGCCTGCTGGGGCGCTCCGGGCGAGCCTGCGAGCCCGGTCCCACGGGACGCTTAGGACGCGACAGCGGCCTGCTGGGGCGCTCCGGGCGAGCCTGCGAGCCCGGAACCCAGCCCCCGGTTCAGACTCTCCACCGGTCACGACTCCCCGCCACCGACACGCCGAGCGGTCACAGCCCGTCGCCTGCGCCGCCCGCAAACGACGGAACACGACCACGCGACGCAGCACCGGCGGTGTGTCGCGACCACCCCGCGGGCCTGGAGGCGCGGGTCGGGCCCGCCACGGGCCTCCCGGCAGTCGGGCCGGCCGTCGGGCGTACCGTCGCGACGTACACGACGCCGCGCGGTCACGACACCCCGTTGGCTGCCCGCCGAGCGGTCACGAACTGTTGATTGCCGAGCCGCCAGCCGACGGAACGTGACCACTCACCTCGGGGTGACGGGGAATCGTGACCGCACGCGCCCGCCCTTGGTGAGCAGAAGAGGTCGGGTCCGCATGACGGACCCGACCTCTTCTGCTCACGAAGTGCTCGGCGCTACCGGTGGACGGGGGAGACGGGCACCGAGTCGAGCGTGAACACCGGGATGCTCGAGGTGACCGGTGCCGGCTCCACGGCCGCGGGGATCGTCACGCCGTGTGCGGCGAGCTTCGCCTCGGTCTCGAGCGCGGAGACGGGCTGCCCGACGGTGGCGTAGTGCCCGATCGGCACCACCGAGTGGACGACGTTGTGGCCGTAGACGTGCACGAGGTTGAACGACTGCGCACCGTCACGGCCGCGGGTGCCGCCCTGGTACTCGGTGAGGTCCTGGGTGTAGCAGGTGGCGCTGGCGACGGACACCGGGATACCGGCGAACACGGCACTGGTCGAGTAGTGCAGGTGACCGGCGATGATGGCGAGGACGTCGCTGCCCTCGACGACCTCGGCCAGGGCCTGCTGGTCGCGCAGCTCGACGAGGACGGTGAGGTCCTGGACGCTCGGCACGGGCGGGTGGTGCATCGCCAGGATGGTGCCGTGCGGAGCCGCCTCGGAGAGAACCTCGGCGAGCCAGTCGAGCTGCTCGGGGGAGACCTCGCCGTGGTGGTGCCCTGGCACGCTGGTGTCGAGGGTGATCACGCGGAGACCGTTGACGTCGTAAACGAAGTCGACCGGGCGATCGGTGGGCTGCAGGCCGAAGAGCTCCTGGCGGAAGGCGCCGCGCTCGTCGTGGTTGCCCATGGCCCAGATGACCTGCGCACCGATGCGCTGGGCGGCCGGCTCGAGGATCTCGCGGACACGGGCGTACGCGCCCGGCTCGCCCTTGTCGGCCACGTCGCCGGTGACGACGATCGCTTCGGGACGGGTGCCCGAGGCTTCGATGTCAGCGACGATCTGCGAGAGCCGAGCGGCGGAGTCGACATCGCCGTACAGGTCGCGGTCCCCGGAGACGAGGTGCGTGTCGCTGAGGTGGAGGAGGAAGTGGTTCGGCCTGGGGTGTTCGGCCGTCCGGCTGTCCATCGGGGTCTCATTCCGTTGGCGGATGCGTGGTGCAACACGTTGCCACACCGTCCTGGACGAGTCCAGCACGCGGGAGTGAACCAGCCGTGAACTGGGGGCGGCGTGTTGCCCCTCACACGAAGAAACCCCCGCCACATCGTGACGGGGGTTGCTTCGTGCTACCGATCAGTGATCGCCGGGGCCGACCTGGGGAGCCTGGTGGCCACCCTCGAGGTTCGGGCCGTGGTGCGCGGCGTGCGCTGCCTCGAGCTCTGCCTTCGAAACCGGCTCGATGCGGTCCTCGAAGAAGAAGCGGGAGACGCCGGCGCGGACCTTCTGCAGACCCGTGATCTTGCCCTTGGCGTTCGGGCGGATCATCAGCGGCTTGTACTCGTTGAACTGCAGGAGCTTCCACCGCTCGTACTCGTCGAGCTGCTCGTGCACCTCGATGTACTCGCCGTGGGGGAGTCGGACGATGCGGCCCGACTCGTAGCCGTGCAGGACGATCTCACGGTCCTTCTTCTGGAGGGCGAGGCAGACACGCTTCGTGATCCAGAAGGCGATGAACGGGCCGAGGACCGTCGTTGCCTGGATCACGTGGATCACGTGTTCGATCGACACCAGGAAGTGCGTCGCGATGATGTCCGACGAGGCTGCTGCCCAGAGGCTGGCGTAGAGCGTGATGCCAGCGGCACCGAACGCCGTGCGCGTCGGGGCGTTGCGCGGGCGGTCGAGGATGTGGTGCTCACGCTTGTCGCCCGTGACCCACGCCTCGATGAAGGGGTAGAGCAGGATCGCCAGGATGAGGAGCACCAGGACCGCGATCGGCGCCAGGATGTTGAACGACACCGTGTAGCCGAACCACACGACCTCCCAGTGCGGCGGGACCAGTCGGAGCGCGCCGTCGGCGAAGCCGATGTACCAGTCGGGCTGGGTACCGGCGGACACCGGGGAGGGGTCGTACGGGCCGTAGTTCCAGATCGGGTTGATCGTGAACAGCGACGCGATGAGGGCCAGGATGCCGGCGACGATGAAGAAGAACCCACCGGCCTTCGCGGCGAACGCCGGGAGGATCGGGACACCGACGACGTTCTCGTTGGTCTTGCCCGGACCGGCGAACTGCGTGTGCTTGTTGATCACGACGAGCACGAGGTGGACACCGAGCACCGCGACGAGGATCGCCGGCAGCAGCAGGATGTGCAGCGTGTACAGGCGGCCGACGATGTCGGTCCCCGGGAACTCGCCACCGAACAGCAGGTAGGCGATCCAGACACCGATGACCGGGACACCCTCGATCATGCCGACGATGATCCGCAGACCGTTTCCGGAGAGCAGGTCGTCGGGGAGCGAGTAGCCGGTGAAGCCCTCGGCCATGGCGAGGACCCAGAGCAGGAAGCCGAAGACCCAGTTGAGCTCACGCGGCTTGCGGAAGGCACCGGTGAAGAACACGCGGGCCATGTGCAGCATGATCGACGCCACGAACAGCAGCGCCGCCCAGTGGTGGACCTGACGGACGAAGAGCCCGCCGCGGATGTCGAACGAGATGTCGAGCGTGGACTGCAGGGCCGTCGACATCGCCACGCCCTTGAGCGGGACGTACGAGCCGTTGTAGACGACCTCGGTCATGGACGCCTGGAAGAAGAACGTCAGGAAGGTCCCGGAGAGCAGCACGACGACGAAGCTGTACAGCGCCACCTCGCCGAGCATGAAGCTCCAGTGGTCCGGGAAGATCTTCCGGCCGACTTCCTTGACGAGGCCCGAGATGCTGGTGCGCTCGTCGATGTAGTTGGCGACCCCGCCGATGATGCGGGATCCGCGCTCCGGCGCCGGCTTGTTCGTCGACGTGTTCGGTGCGGTGGTGGTGGTGGTGGTCATCAGCGTTCACGCTCCCAGAAGGACGGTCCGACCGGCTCGTGGAAGTCGCTCTGGGCAACCAGGTAGCCGTCGTCGTCGATCGCGATCGGAAGTTGGGGGAGGGGGCGTGCTGCCGGACCGAAGATGACCTCGCAGTTGTTCGAGACATCGAAGGTGGACTGGTGGCACGGGCACAGCAGGTGGTGCGTCTGCTGTTCGTAGAGCGCGACGGGGCAACCGACGTGGGTGCAGATCTTGGAGTACGCGACGATGCCGTCGTAGCCCCAGTTCTCGTGGCCCTTGGACGGGTTGAGGTCCTTCGGGTCCAGACGCATCAGGAGGACGGAGGCCTTCGCCTTCTCCTCCAGCATGTGCTCGGACTCGAGCATGCCCTCGGGGATGACGTGGAACACCGAACCGATGGTGACGTCGGAGGCCTTGATCGGCAGACCCGTCGGGTCCTTCGTCAGGCGCAGGCCCTGCTTCCAGAAGGTGTGGCGGAGCAGCTCGTTCGGGTCCTCGGCCGGAGCGAGGTCACGGACCAGGACGATGCCGGGGAGCGGGAACGCGGCCAGGGCACCGATCATCGAGTTGCGGATCAGCTTGCGACGGCTGAAGCCGGACTCCTTGTCGGCGAGCTGGAACGCCTCGACCGCCTTGGCGCGGGTCGCGTCGGTGCCGCGGGTGCCGTGGCGGAGCTCGGTGATCTCGCGGTCGACGACGAGCGACTTCGACCAGTAGACGGCACCGAGGCCGAGGGCGAGGAGCGCGAGGGCGATCGACAGGCCCAGGAAGAGGTTCGCGGTGCGGACCGTCCCGAAGTCGCTCGGGTCGATCGGGAAGGCGACGTACGCCGCGATCGACAGGACGCTGCCGACGATCGACAGGTAGAAGTAGGCGGCGACCTGGCGCTCGGCCAGACGCTGCTTCTTCGGGTCGACATCGGTGCGACGCGGGCGGTGCGGCGGCTCGCCCGGGTTCTCGAACGGGTCGACGGGGAGGACCGCGATCCCGGGGGAGGTGGTCGTGCCGTGCTTCTCGACAGCCGAGGACGAGTTCAGCGTCTCGTCGTCGTGCTCTGCCATGGTGTTCCCTTCAGTGTCGTTCGACACGGACGATCAGTTGGACTTCGCGGTCAGCCATACGGTCATCGCGACGACCGCGCCGAGTCCGAAGATCCAGATGAACAGACCCTCGGCGACCGGCCCCAGGGAGCCGAGTGCGAAGCCACCGGGGGACTTGTTGTCCTGCACGTACTTGAGGTACGTGATGATGTCGGCCTTCTGCTCCGGCGTCAGGTTCAGGTCGTTGAAGACCGGCATGTTCTGCGGGCCGGTGAGCATGGCCTCGTAGATGTGCTTGCCGGAGACCGTCTCGAGGCTCGGGGCGTACTTGCCCTCGGTCAGTGCACCACCGGCGCCGGCCACGTTGTGGCACATGGCGCAGTTGATGCGGAACAGCTCGGCGCCTTCGGCAGCGTCGCCGTCCTCACCGTTGGTGAGCTCGGTGGACGGGACCGACGGGCCGGGGCCGAGGGAGGCGACGTACTGCGCGAGTGCGTCGACCTGCTCGTCCGTGAACTGCGCGGGCTTCTCTTCGGCCTGGGGGCCCTGGGCAGCCATCGGCATGCGGCCGGTGCCGACCTGGAAGTCGACCGACGCGGCACCGACACCGATGAGGGACGGGCCCTCGCTCGTGCCCTGCGCGGAGAGACCGTGGCAGGTGGCGCAGTTCGAGGCGAAGAGCTTCTCGCCCTCGTTCACCTGCGACTGGCTCGAGGCGGCGACGGTGTTCGTGCTGTCGTCGGCGTTCGCCGTGGAGCTGAACAGTGCGTACGCGCCACCGGTGGTCATGAGACCCACGACGATGAGCGACACGGTCGCCATCGGTGAACGGCGGCCCTTCTTGGACTTGGTTCTGTTGAACATGTGCTGGGGGGTGTCCAGTTCCTACTTGAGAAGGTAGATGACGGCGAAGAGGAAGATCCACACGACGTCGACGAAGTGCCAGTAGTACGACACGACGATGGCGGTGGTCGCTTCCTTGTGGCCGAAGTTCTTGGCGGCGAAACCGCGGCCGAGCGTCAGCAGGAAGGCGATGAGGCCACCGGTCACGTGGAGCCCGTGGAAGCCGGTGGTCATGTAGAACGCCGAGCCGTAGGCGCTGGAGGAGAGCGTCACGCCCTCGTGCCAGAGGTTGGCGTACTCGAAGATCTGGCCGCAGACGAAGATCGCACCCATCGCGTAGGTGACGAAGAACCACTCCGTCATGCCCCAGTGGCGCGGGTTCCAGCTCGTCCGGTGCACCTGGAAGCGCTCCGCAGCGAACACGGCGAACTGGCAGGCGAAGCTGGACAGCACCAGGATGATCGTGTTCACGGAGGCGAAGGGCACCTCGAGCTTCGCGGTCTCGGTCGCCCAGAGCTCAGGGGACGTGCTGCGGAGCGTGAAGTAGATCGCGAACAGGCCGGCGAAGAACATGACCTCGCTGCCCAGCCACACGATCGTCCCCACGGCCACGGCGTTCGGCCTGTTGAGGGCCGGACCGCTGGCTGATCTGGAGAGAGAGGTGCTAGTCACGTCCTCCATTATGGCCGAAACCCCCGACAGTGTTTTCGCAGGAGACTGGCGGGTCTCTCGAATTCACTACGATCGAGCCATGCCTGACGCACTTTCTTGGCCAGCGGTGATCAGCGCGCTCATGGCGCGCGAGGACCTGACGATCAGGCAATCCACATGGGCCATGGAGGAGATCGTGCACGGGCGCGCCACCCAGGCACAGATCGCAGCCTTCGCCGTGACGCTCCGCGCGAAAGGCGAGACCGTCGACGAGGTCGTCGGGTTCCGCGACGCGATCCTGGACGCCGCGGTTCCGCTCGACGTCGACCCGATGGCGCTCGACATCGTCGGGACCGGCGGCGACGTGGTCGGCACCGTGAACATCTCGACCATGGCGGCCATCGTGATCGCGGCCGCCGGGGTCCCCGTCGTCAAGCACGGCAACAAGGCCAGCTCGTCGAAGTCCGGGTCGAGCGACGTGCTCGCCGCCCTCGGACTCGATCTCACGATGGACGCCGCGCGTGTCGCGGACACCTTCCGGCGTGTCGGGCTGACCTTCGCCTTCGCCAACGCGTTCCACCCCGGTTTCGCCCACGCAGGCCCGGTCCGGCGCGAGATCGGCGTGCCGACGGTGTTCAACTTCCTCGGCCCGCTCGTCAACCCCGCGCGGTGCGAGGCCAACGCCGTGGGTGTCGCCCAGCTCGACCTCGTGCCGATCATCACGGGTGTGTTCCAGACGCGCGGCGCGACGGCGCTCGTGTTCCGCGGCGACGACGGACTCGACGAGCTGACCACCACCGGGCACAGTCACATCTGGGAGGTCACCGGCGGCCGCGTGACCGAGCACGACCTCGACCCGCGGGACCTCGGCATCGCCCGGGCACGCACGGACGACCTGCTCGGCGGCGACCCCGAGCACAACGCCGGCGTCGTCCACCGGGTGCTCGCGGGGGAGACCGGACCCGTCCGCGACATCGTCCTGCTGAACGCCGCGGCCGGCCTCGTCTCGTTCCGCCTGGCGCAGGACCCGAACGAATCCGACCGGCCGATCCTGCAGCGGTTCCGCGAGCAGCTCGTCGTCGCTGCCGAGGCGATCGACTCCAGCGCCGGTGCGCGCAAACTGGCTGATTGGGTCGGCGCAGCTCCCGCTGTGTAGTCCACACCGCTTCCGCCCGGGCCGCACCGTGCCGGCAACCAGCCGACCACCCGACGACCCGACGACTGGCCGCGCCCGACGCGCAGGAGACGCAACGCACGGGAGGCCCGGTGCCGGTTCCTGGAACCGGCACCGGGCCTCCCGTCGGTGCGTTCAGTGCACGCGGTCAGCGGGCGCGTGCTTCGTTACTGCACGTCCTCGTCGACCCAGTCGAAGGTCTTCGTGACGGCCTTCTTCCACAGGCGGAGCGTGCGCTCGCGCTCGGCGGCGTCGAGCTGGGGCTCCCAGCGCTTGTCCTCCTGCCAGTTGGCACGGAGCTCGTCGAGGTTGGCCCAGAAGCCGACCGCGAGACCAGCGGCGTAGGCCGCACCGAGCGCCGTCGTCTCCGCGACGACCGGCCGGACGACCGGCACGTTGAGCATGTCGGCCTGGAACTGCATGAGCTCGCTGTTCGCGGTCATGCCACCGTCGACCTTGAGCTCGGTCAGGTCCACGCCGGAGTCGGCGTTGACCGCGTCGAGGACCTCGCGGGTCTGCAGCGCCGTCGCCTCGAGGGCGGCACGCGCGATGTGCCCCTTGTTGACGAAGCGGGTGAGGCCGACGATCGCACCGCGGGCGTCCGGACGCCAGTACGGCGCGAAGAGCCCGGAGAACGCCGGCACGAAGTACACGCCACCGTTGTCCTCGACGGTCTTGGCCAGGGCCTCGACCTCCGGGGCGCTGCCGATCAGACCGAGGTTGTCGCGGAGCCACTGGATGAGCGAGCCCGTGACGGCGATCGAACCCTCGAGGGCGTAGTGCGTCTCCTGGTCGCCGAGCTTGTAGCCGACGGTGGTGAGCAGGCCGTTCTCGGAGCGGACGATCTCGGTACCGGTGTTGAAGATCAGGAAGTTGCCGGTGCCGTAGGTGTTCTTCGACTCGCCCTGGTCGAACGCGGCCTGACCGAAGGTCGCGGCCTGTTGGTCACCGAGGATGCCGGCGATCGGGACCTCGCGCAGCAGGCTCGAAGACTCGACGTGGCCGTAGACCTCGGAGGAGCTGACGATCTCGGGGAGCATCGACTTCGGCACGCCGAAGTCGGCGAGGATGTCGTCGCGCCACTGCAGCGTCTCGAGGTCCATGAACAGCGTGCGGGACGCGTTCGTGACGTCGGTCTTGTGGACGCCGCCGTCGACGCCACCGGTCAGGTTCCAGAGGACCCAGGTGTCGGTGGTGCCGAAGAGCAGGTCGCCCGCCTCGGCCTTCTCACGAGCACCCTCGACGTTCTCGAGGATCCACATGATCTTGGTCCCGGCGAAGTACGTCGCGAGCGGCAGGCCGACGATGGCCTTGTACTTGTCGGTGTTACCGTCGGCGAGCTTGTCGACGAGTGCCTGCGTGCGGGTGTCCTGCCAGACGATGGCGTTGTAGACCGGCTTGCCGGTGGTCTTGTCCCAGACGACGGCGGTCTCGCGCTGGTTGGTGATGCCGACGGCTGCGACGTCGTGGCGCGTGATGTCGGCACGCGACAGTGCCTGACCGATCACCTCGCGGGTGTTGTCCCAGATCTCGGCGGGGTCGTGCTCGACCCACCCGGCGCGCGGGAAGATCTGCTCGTGTTCCTTCTGCCCGGTCGAGATGATCGAACCGGAGTGGTCGAACACGATTGCTCGGGTCGAGGTCGTGCCCTGGTCGATGGCGACGATGTAGTCGGCCATTGGTGCTCCTTACGGGTGTGTTCGGTGCGGGTGCGTGTTCGGTCCTGCGGAACGGCCGTCCACGCCTTCGGGGTGGGGGTGGGTCAGCTGACGATGGGCAGCAGGGCGACGGACAGGCCGGCGGCGAGGGCGCCACCGATCAGCGGTCCGACGACCGGCACCCAGGCGTAGGCCCAGTCGCTCGAGCCCTTGCCCTTGATGGGCAGGATGGCGTGCGCGATGCGGGGGCCGAGGTCACGGGCGGGGTTGATGGCGTAGCCGGTGGGGCCACCGAGGCTGACACCGATCGCGATCACGAGGAAGGCGACGGGGATCGCGCCGAGCGATGCCGGCGTCTGACCGTTCGAGAACGCGATGACGACGAAGACCAGCACGAAGGTGCCGATGATCTCCGTGACGAGGTTCCAGCCGTACGACCGGATCGCGGGGCCGGTCGAGAAGACGCCGAGCTTGGCGGCCGCGTCGGGCTCCTCGTCGAAGTGCTGCTTGTAGGCGAGCCAGACGATGACCGCGCCGATGATCGCGCCGATCAGCTGGGCGAGCCAGTAGAGGAACATCTCGCCGACGGTGATCTTGCCGAGCAGGGCGAGCCCGAGGCTGACCGCGGGGTTGAGCTGACCGCCCGAGCTGTACGAGACGGTGACACCGGCGAAGACCGCGAAGCCCCAGCCGATGGTGACCATCAGGAACCCGGCTCCGAAGCCCTTGGACTTCGCGAGCGAGACAGCGGCGACGACGCCGCCACCCAGGATGATGAGCATCGCCGTACCGACGAGCTCGGACAGGAAATTGACGCCGATGCCGTCCATCGGTGACCTCCAGTGCGTGAGGGTGGGGGTCCGGCCGTGCTGCGCCGCACTCCCCGTTGAGTGATTGAGGCCAACCATAGTGATGCGGTTCACGGCCCGGCGATGAATTCGTGAGCGAAGTGCGGCATCGTGCACGAACGTGCAGGACGAGTGTCCCCCGCACGATCCCGAGGCGGTGACGCGTCCTCGGCGCACTGCACGAACGTGCATCGGGAGCGGACGGCTGCCCGTGCCGTCGATGTAGATTGGGCGCACTCCGGTCGACGACGCGCGGTGTGACCGCCACGGTTCGACCCCGTACCCGTGGAGGCACCGCATGAAGAAGCTCATCAACGACCCGCAGGCCGTGGTCGAGGAGACCGTCCGGGGCTTCGCCCGGGCACACGCCGGACACGTCGTCCTGGTCGAGGACCCGATCCACCTGCACCGCGCTGACGCACCCGTCGCCGGCAAGGTCGGGATCGTCAGCGGCGGTGGCAGCGGCCACGAGCCGCTGCACGCCGGCTTCGTCGGGTACGGCATGCTCGACGCCGCGGTGCCCGGCCCGGTGTTCACGAGCCCGACGCCCGACCCGATCGTCGCCGCGACGAAGGCCGTCGACGGCGGTGCGGGCGTGCTGCACATCGTGAAGAACTACACCGGCGACGTGCTCAACTTCGAGACGGCGGCCGAGCTCGCGGCGATGGACGACGTCCGCGTCGAGTCCGTCGTGGTGGACGACGACGTCGCGGTGCAGGACTCCCTGTTCACCGCCGGCCGTCGCGGTGTCGCCGGGACCGTCGTGGTGGAGAAGTGCGCCGGCGCCGCCGCCGAGCGCGGGGACGACCTGGAAGCGGTCGCCGCCGTGGCCCGGCACGTCAACGACGTCACGCGGTCGATGGGGCTCGCGCTGGCGTCGGGCACCGTCCCGCACGCCGGGGAGCCGTCGTTCGTGCTGGCCGACGACGAGGTCGAGCTCGGCATCGGCATCCACGGCGAGCCGGGCCGTGAGCGGATCGCGATGGCACCGGCGGACGAGCTGGTCGACCGCGTGCTCGAGCCGATCCTGACCGACCTCGACGCCCCGGCCGGTTCGTCGCTGCTGCTCCTGGTGAACGGCATGGGCGGCACCCCGCTTTCCGAGCTCTACATCGCGTACCGACGCGCCGCCGAGGTCCTCTCCGACCGCGGCTACCAGGTCACGCGTAGTTTGGTCGGCGACTACGTCACGTCCCTCGAGATGCAGGGGTTCTCGCTCACCGTCACGGTGCTCGACGACGAACTCACTGCCCTCTGGGACGCCCCGGTGGAGACCCCGGCCCTGCGCTGGGGACGCTGAGCGACCGCAACCGCGGCTGCAACCGCGACCGCAACCGCGGCTGCAACCGCGACCGCAACCGCGGCTGCAACCGCGACCGCGACCGACCACGACCGCTCGACCACCGGACCACGACACCGGGCCCACCGGGCCGGACACACGAAGGGAACCGCATTGGCGCTCGACACCGCATGGGCCATCGACTGGGTCCGTCGCACCGCCGCGACGATCGACGAACACCGCGCCGAGCTCGTCACGCTCGACCGTGAGATCGGGGACGGCGACCACGGCGAGAACCTCGACCGCGGGTTCCGGGCCGTGCTCGAGGCCGTCGACTCCGGGTCCTTCGACACCCCGGGTGCCGTCCTCAAGACCGTTGCGACGAAGCTCATCTCGACCGTGGGCGGAGCTGCCGGCCCGCTCTTCGGCACCGCCTACCTGAAGGCGGCGCAGGCTGCCGGCGATGTGGCCGAACTCGACGCGGACACCCTCGTCGCCGTCCTCACCGCCGCTCGCGACGGGGTCGTGTCCCGCGGCAAGGCGGCGGTCGGCGACAAGACGATGGTCGACGCGTGGAGCCCCGCGGTCGACGCCGCAGCAGCGGCTGCCGGTGCCGGGGAGGACCCGAAGGCCGTGCTCACCGCAGCAGCCGACGCCGCCGCGCAGGGTGCGGCGGACACCGAGCCGCTCGTCGCCCACAAGGGCCGCGCGAGCTACCTCGGCGACCGCGCGATCGGCTACCGCGACCCCGGTGCGCAGTCGACCGCGTACATCCTGCGCGCAGCGGTGGACGCAGCGTGACCGTCGGCATCCTGGTCGTCTCGCACAGCGCGGCGATCGCGACGGGCACCGTCGAGCTGGCACGGCAGATGGCTGCGGACGTGCCGCTCGTCGCCGCGGGCGGCACGGACGACGGCGGCATCGGCACGTCGTTCGAGGCGATCACCGCCGGCATCGAGGAACTCGCCCAGGCGGATGCCGTCGTGGTCCTGTGCGACCTCGGCTCCGCCTACCTGACGACCGACACCGCACTCGACTTCCTGGACGACGACGTCCGAGCCCGCGTCCACGTGTCGCAGGCCCCGTTGGTCGAGGGCACGGTGGCAGCAGCGGTCGCCGCCCAGACGGGCGGTGACGCCGACGCGGTCCTGGCTGCCGCGGCATCGGCCGCGGGTTCCGAGGCGGACGCGAGCAGCGCCTCCCGTCCGTCCGGTGACCAGCCTGGAGGCACGGGGCCGGCCGACGGGGCTGCCCCCGTCGACGACGCGGCCGGGTCCGACCGCGTCAGCGCGTCGGTCGAGCTGGTCAACGAGACCGGGCTGCACGCCCGGCCCGCCGCGGAGTTCGTGAAGACGGCGGCGAAGTACGACGCGAGCGTGCACGTCAACGGCGTGGACGCGAAGAGCCTGCTGGCGATCATGGCCCTGGCGCTGCCGAAGGGTGCGACGGTGTCGATCGACGCGACCGGGCAGGACGCGCAGGCCGCAGTCGACGCCCTGGTGGAACTGGTCCGGTCCGGCTTCGGCGAGTGACCCCGCCGCCGGGCGAGTGACACCGCCGCCGGGGGAGCCCCCGGCGGCGGTGCCCGCTCCGGTCAACGGATCGAGATCGTACCCGCCAGGTCGAGGTCCGAGGGGCCTCCGGTGACCCCGGCGTCCGCGAGCAGGGTGGCACCGAACACGGCGCTCCAGAACGTGCGGGCGTCCCGGGCGACACCGCTGGGGCTCGTCCAGCCCTGGTCGCCGACGACGCGCTCCAGGTAGCGCTCGGACTGCCGGAACAGCACGGCGAGCAGCAGCCGCACGCGCTCACGCTGCGCCGGGTCGTCCCCGGCTGCCCCGAGCGCGCGGACCACGAGCGGGGTCGACGGCATCGCGAGGGCGGTGCGGGCGAGGACCTGTCGGAACGACTCCGGCGAGCGGGCGCGCCGGCCGGCCGCCTGCAGTCGCGTGGTGTCGCGGAGGAACAGCGCGAACGCGGCGTCGAGCACCAGGCGGTCCTTCGAGCCGTAGTGGTGCGTGATCTGGTTCGGGTAGACACCCGCGGCCCGGGCGACCTCGCTGACGGTGACGCTCCGAGCGCCCGCGCTGAGCAGTCCGGCCGTCGCGGCGAGGATCTTCGCCCGTGTCGCCGCGCCGCGAGCCGTGCCGGAGCCGTCCACCGTGGTTGCCATGTCGGAATTGTACGTGGTACAACTCAACTTGTTCAACGTACAAGAGGAGTTCCCGTGGACATCGTCATCACCGGCTACGGCGCGGTCTCACCCTTCGGCCACGGCGTCACGCCGCTCTGGGACGCCCTGGTCGCCGGTCGCTCCGGCGTCCGGACCCTGCACCGCGACGGAGCGCTCTGGGAACAGGTGCCGATCCGGGTCGGGGCCGATGCCGCACTCGACGCCGAGGGTGCGCTCGGGCGGGTCCGTGCGAACCGTCTCGACCGCAGTCAGCAGCTGGCACTCGTCGCCGCGGACGAGGCCTGGGCCGACGCCGGTGCCCCCGCGGTGGACGGCGACCGCCTCGCCGTGGTGATCGGCACCGGGATCGGGGGAGTGGAGACGCTCCTCGACGCCCACGACGTGCTCGGTGCGTCCGGTGCTCGACGGGTCTCACCGCGCACGGTGCCGATGCTCATGGCGAACGGTGCCGCCGCGCAGATCAGCATCGCGTACGGGGCGCGGGGAGGCGCCTACACGACGGTGTCGGCCTGCGCCTCGGGCGCCGAGGCCATCGCCACCGCCGCGCGGCTCATCGCCACCGGTGAGGCCGACGTCGTCATCACCGGCGGGACCGAGGCCGCGGTCACCCCGGTGACGATGGCGTCGTTCGCCCAGTCGCAGGCCCTCGCGAAGCCCGACGGCGACGACCCGACGACCCTGTCCCGTCCGTTCGACGCCGACCGCCTCGGCTTCGTCCTCGGTGAGGGCGCCGGCATCGTCGTACTCGAGCGTGCCGACCACGCCGCCGCCCGAGGGCAGCGGTCGCACGGCACGCTCGCCGGGTGGGGGATCACCTCGGACGCGCACCACATCACCGCACCGCTGGCGGACGGCAGCGAGCAGGAACGGGCGATGCGCGCCGCGATCCGGATGGCGGGCCTCACCGGTGCGGACGTCGACCACGTGAACGCGCACGCGACGGGAACGCCGGTCGGCGACGTCGGCGAGGCAGCCGCCATCAGCCGTGCGGTGGGGACCGGGGCGCTGGTCACCGCTCCGAAGAGTGCCATCGGGCACATGTTCGGCGCTGCCGGCGCGGTCGAGGCGATCCTGACCCTGCGGGCGCTGGAGACCGGGACCGTGCCACCGACCCTGAACCTCGACCGGCTCGACCCCGCGGTGGACCTCGACGTCGTCTCCGGCACCGCCCGGACCGCGCCGCTCCGTGCCGCGTTGAACAACTCGTTCGGGTTCGGCGGTCAGAACGCGTCGCTCGTGTTCACCGCGGCGTGAGCTCCTGCAGGCCGGTGACCCGGAGCAGGTCGAGCTTCGCGGCGTCCGCGGAGCCCGGCACGACCGTGTAGACGACGATCCGCAGGTCACCGCCGGGGACGCTCAGCACGTCACAGTCGATCTCCACCGGCCCGACGGGCGTGTGCACGACCTTGCGGCTCGCACGGTGCTCGGCGATCCGGCCGGTCTCCCAGCGGCGGGCGAACTCGGGGGACTCCCGCAGCAGCCGTTCGACCAGGTCCGCCAGGTCACGGTCCGCCGGGTAGCGTCCGTAGGCCTGCCGCAGGTCGGCGGCGAGGTCGCTCGAGAACTCCTCCTGGTGCTCGTCGTCCCAGTCCACCCCGTCGCGCTCCTGCGTGAAGTGCCGCCAGACCAGGTTGCGATCGAGCCCGACGTAGCGCGAGGGGTCGCCGTTCACCGCGGCCCACAGTTCGTTCCAGAGCACGATGTCGTGAGTCGCCGTGAACACCGCGAGCGGCACGTCGCCGAGCCGGTCGACCAGCCGCTGCACGCCGGGCGTGATGTGCCGCGGCACCACCTGACGCGACGGCGGGGCGACGCCGGCCACCCGGCACAGGTGGTCCCGCTCCTCGGACGACAGCCGGAGCGCCGTCGCGAGGGCCGCGAGCAGCTGCGGCGACGGGTTCGTCGCCCGGCCCTGCTCCAGGCGGACGACGTAGTCGACGCTCACGCCCGCCAGCGCGGCGAGCTCCTCGCGGCGGAGGCCCGGGGTCCGTCTGCCGGGGCCGGCCGGCAGGCCGACCGCCTCGGGACGCACCCGGTCGCGCCAGGAACGCAACACGTTCGCGAACTCGCTCATGTCCACCATCATCGCCCCGCGCCTCCTGTCCGTCCTGGTACTGCGGGTCCCACCGTCGCACCGTGCCTGGGGGAGCCGGGCCGGCGGGGGCAGGCTGGGCACATGACAACGACACTGATCACCGGGGCCAACCGCAGCCTCGGACTCGAGACCGCACGCCGACTGATCGAGGCCGGCCACACCGTCCACGCCGGCATGCGCGACCCGGCCAGCGGCGACGACGCCCGCGCACTCGGCGCCCACGTCGTGCGGCTGGACGTCACCGACCAGGCCAGCATCGACGCGGCGATCGCGACGATCCCCGAGCTCGACGTCCTCGTGAACAACGCCGGGATCCTCGGCACCTCGTTCGGGGTCGACGACCTCGACGCGAGCGCGATGGCGACCGTGCTCGACACCAACGTCACCGGCATCGTCCGGGTGACCCAGGCCGCGCTGCCCCTGCTGCGACGCTCGGCAGCACCCGTCATCGTGAACGTCTCGTCGGGGGTGGGCTTCCCGCGCTGGCTGACGACGCCGGGGCACGACGAGTACGGGGTGCCGGCGGTGCCGTACGCGGCGTCGAAGGCGGCCGTGATCGCGTTGACCGTGCAGTACGCGAAGAACCTGCCGGGGTTCCGGGTGAACGCGAGCGACCCGGGCTACACCGCGACGGAGTTCAACGGGTTCGGCGGACACCAGACCATCACCGAGGGCACCGACGCCACGGTCATGCTCGCGACGATCGGCACCGACGGGCCGACGGGGGAGTTCCACAACCGCGAGGGACGCATCGAGTACTGAGGGGCAGCGCTCCGTCAGTCGTGCACGTCGGCACCGAACCCCGGCCCGGGGCGCATCATCCAGCCGTCCGGGTCGGGCAGCGGGCGGAACCCGAACCGCTCGTACAGCCCGTGGGCATCCGCGGTGAACAGGGCGAAGCGCTTCAGGCCGAGCGGCTCGACCGCCTCGGTCACGCCGCGCACGAGTGCGACCCCGACGCCGCGGCCCCGGGCGTCGGGGTCCACGAACACGTCGGCGAGCCACCCGAACGTCACGCCGTCGGTGATCACCCGCGCGTAGCCGAGCTGCGCGCCGGTCGTCGAGTCGTACACGCCGAAGTTCCGGGAGCCGGCGATGATCGCCTCCTGCGTCGCCCGGTCACGCCCGCGGGCCCAGTACGACTCCTCGCTCAGCCAGCGGTGCACGCGGTCGACGTCGAGGTCGGCGGGGTCGGCGGAGAAGCGCAGATCGGTCACGTGACGAGTCAACCGGCGGACGCGCCTGCGGCGCAACGGCCGATCGGGTCGGGGTGGACCGCTCGGGTGGTCGGGTGGTCGGGTGGCCGGGTGCCCGTCGGCCTGGAGGCCCGTGGGGACCCCGACGCGCGGGTCGCGTCGGACGGTTGGTCGCGCTGGTCCGGCGTCCGGCGTCCGGCGTCTGTCAGGATGGCCGCATGCGCGCCGTCCAGTACTCCCAGTTCGGTTCCGTCCCCTCGATCGTCGACCTGCCGGAACCGGTCGCGCCCGAGCACGGCGTCGTCGTCCGGGTGGCTGCCACCGGTGTCTGTCGCAGCGACTGGCACGCGTGGAAGGGGCACGACGACTCCGTCCGGCTGCCGCACGTGCCCGGCCACGAGTTCGCCGGTGTCGTCGCGGCGATCGGGGCGGGCGTCCAGCGCTTCGCCGTCGGCGACCGGGTCACGGCCCCGTTCGTGTTCGCCTGCGGGACCTGCGCCGAATGCCTCGACGGCGCCACCCAGGTGTGCACCGCCCAGCAGCAGCCCGGGTTCGACCTGCAGGGCTCGTACGCGGACTCCCTGGTCGTCCCGCACGCCGACCTCAACCTCGTCGCACTGCCCGACGCCGTGGACTTCTCGGTGGCGGCAGCGCTCGGCTGCCGGTTCGGCACCGCGTTCCACGCCCTGCACGCACGAGGGCGCGTCGCAGCAGGGGAGTGGGTCGTGGTCTACGGCTGCGGCGGAGTCGGGCTCTCCGCGGTCATGGTTGCCGTGTCCGCCGGCGCGCACGTCGTCGCCGTCGACGTCTCCACGGCCGCACTCGAGCGCGCCGCCGCCCTGGGCGCCGACACCGTGCTGATGGACGCCGATGCCGTTATGACGGTCCGATCCCGCACGGGTGGCGGGGCGCACGTCTCGCTCGACGCCTACGGCAGCCGTGCCACCTCCGTCGCCGCCGTGGCGTCCCTGCGTCCGCGCGGTCGGCACGTGCAGGTCGGGCTGCTCCTCGACGACGAAGCCGCTCCGGTGATCCCGATGGGCCGGGTCATCGCGGACGAACTCGAACTGCTCGGCAGCCACGGCGCAGCGGTCGGGGAGTACGGCGCGATGCTCGACGCCGTCGTGGCGGGGCGACTGCGTCCGGAGCAGACGATCGGCCGCACCATCGGTTTCGACGACCTGCCCGAGGCGCTCGTCGCGATGGACCGACCCGCGACGTCGTCGGGCATGACCGTCGCGGTGTTCTGAGGCTCGGGCGTTCCCGTCAGCCCTCGGTCCGCGCGTCCGCGCCTCGGCGGATGCGCAGCACGACCGCGCCGATGACCAGAACCGCCAGGATCCCGACGATCCCGAACAGGAGCGTCTGGCCGCCGTGCCCGTGCGCGTGCGTGCCTGCACCGGTGTTCGATGCGGCTGCCGCTGCCGTGGGATCCGCGGACGCCGTGGTCGCGGCCGTCGGGTTCGTCGTGGGCGCGGGAACGGACTGCGATGCGGCCGGTTCCACCGTAAACGCGAGCTGCCCCTCGATCGGATGGCCGTCGGGGGAGACGTACCGCCAGACGACGGTGTGCGGGCCGGAGGTGAGCGACACCGCCTTCGACATCGTGGTGCCCTCGACGGTCACCGCTCCCGAGGACTCGTCGGTGCCGCCGTCGTCGCGGACCTCGACGCGCAGACCGGCTTCGAGCCCGGCCAGCGGCGCCTCGCTGAAGGTGAGGTTCACTCGCTCAAGGTCGGCAGCCACCGTGGCGCCGTCCGCCGGATCACTCGAGGTCAGTGCCGCGTGCGCCGATGCGGGTGTCGTGCCGATCAGCACGAGGAACGCGGACAGGGCGACGGCGAACAGGACCCGGGGCGTCACGGTTCGGGAGCGGCGTTGGGCATCTCGGTGATCGTGCACACGTCCACGCTAGGGAAGCGATGTCGAGCGTCCCGTCAGCCGAGCGGGGCCAGTCGCAACCTCTTGCTGGTGGAGGTCAATATTCGTTTTGGTAGTAATCGACGCGTGAGACGTGGCTGTTCGGGGCACCGAGGGCGCAGACGCCGTTGACCATCCTCAACGAGGACGGTTCGCGCTCTACGCTGGGACGCGTGAGCAGAACTCCCCGACAGCGACCGTTCGAGCTCGCGCCGGCGCCCTGGCCGGAGATTCCCGCCGACGACGCGATCGCGGAAGCGGCTCGTACATTCGTGGTGCGACTGAGGGAAGCAATGGGAACTCAGAGCACGCGCGCAGTCGCGACGGCTGCTGGTGTGCACCACACGACGTTGCTGGGTGTTCTGGCCGGTCGTTCCTGGCCGGATCTCGCCACGCTCGCTCGGCTCGAGCTTGCCCTGGACGCCGAGCTGTGGCGACGGCCCGCACGTTAGAGGTCGATCACCGTTTCGAAGGCAAACCACGTTCCGCCTGACATTTCAGCGAGGGAACGGAGGCGTCCCTCGAAGCGTTGCCGTGACTGGACGGGAGCCTCATGAAGGTGTTGCAGGCGGCGCCTCAGTA
Source organism: Curtobacterium sp. MCLR17_039 (assembly GCF_003234745.1). Taxonomy (NCBI): domain Bacteria; kingdom Bacillati; phylum Actinomycetota; class Actinomycetes; order Micrococcales; family Microbacteriaceae; genus Curtobacterium; species Curtobacterium sp. MCLR17_039. The sequence goes on along the minus strand of NZ_QKTF01000006.1, from coordinate 8,733 downwards.
GGTCGCGCATCAGCGCCGCAGCCGTTTCGTCCCCTCCAAGCTGTCCGCTGACGACGTACTCGCCGGAGTCGAGGTCACAGACGGCAGCGAGTTCGGCAGCTCCGACGGTCACGACGAAGTCGCCGCGGCGTCCGACTGTTCGGTAGTCGATACGCGCGGCCTCGGGGACCACGACCGCGTCCAGCCAAGAGACTTCCACTCTGGCACCGGTTGTGGCTTCGATCGTGAGGCGGGGTGAACCAGAACCCGCGCCTCGCTCGCCTTTTCCCATGTGCTGATTATAATCAGCACGCGGCATGAGACGTGTTGCGAGCGGCTGGCAGGTGAGGAAGTGGCGTTGGAAGCATCAGAGGCGGCCCCTTCGCCGGTGAGGTCTGCCGCCTCGCGTCAGATGTCGCTCGCCGCGCTGGAGGCGGCCATCGAATCGCTTGGACTCGAGTTCTACGCAACGGTTGAGCAGATCGCCGAATCGCTAACGGCACTCAACCGGCCGAGTCCGCTGGGAACGGCGAAGCGAGCTCTCATCCTTCAGTGGATCGGCGCGGTCGGTGACGAGTTCCAATGGGAAGCGGAGCTGAGCGACCGAAATCTCATGACCGTGCTGGTCCGAGCCATATCGATCGAACACGCGGCGCTGTTGCAGGCCGAGGACGTGGCCCGACGACGGGGGAGTACTCTCCATGAGCTTCGGGCTGACGTGGCTTCTCGACAGCTCTGGGGGTTCGAGCGGGCTGGAGCCTTGCTGTTCCCCTCGTGGCAGTTCATCGACGCCGGTGCCAAGACTTTGGAGCTCATCTCCGATGTTCTACCGACGGTGCTGCAGTGCGTACCGCCTGACGCGCCGCCAGCACTAGTTGCTCGCCTGATGTGCTCCGAAGACCCGCACTTGCAGCGGGGCGGCGCGCGGTGCAGTCCAAGAGAACATCTGATCGCGGGCGGATCGCCTTGGCCCGTGGTGCGGACCTTGCTGCTTGTGCTCGAGGGGTCTGCTTCGCGCCTCCAAGATCTCGTACTCGGAGGACGGGGTGACCGGTGAGGTTGGCTGGGAAACGGCATCCACACTCCGGCTGAAGCAGCGGAAGCGACCACTGTGAACGTCCCCCTATCGAGCTTCAACTCCCTCGCCGGTGTCATCGCGCACGGCCGCGACTATGGCCGAGTCGCTGAGCCACCCACAGTTCCGCGTGGCCGACAAGGGACACTCGAGGAGCAGGAGTTCCTCATCCGGTTCGGCGGCTGGACCCGGGAAGAGTACGAGGACTCGAAGGCCGAAGTCGCCCGCGGCGAGCTGGAGAACGTGGAACGTCGCACGGAACTTGAGGGGCTCGTCTCTGCGTTGACCGCCGAGGAAGCCGCGGACTGGTTGCGCATCAACGACGCTGAGCTGCACGCGCTCCTCGCTACGGGGCAAGTGACAGCCTTCGTGTGCGCCGGGGAGTTGCGGTACCCGGCGTGGCAATTCACCGATGACCCAGCGATACCTGTCCTTCCCGGCCTTGCACGACTCACGCCGGCGTGGGGTGATCAGAAACATCCATCCACGATCCTCGGCTACATGTACAACGCGGACCTCGAGATCGAGGGGACCAATGAGTCCTTCACGCCCGTCGACTGGTTGACGATCGGCGGCGACGTCCAGGTCGTGCTCGACCATCTCGAAGCCGCGAATTGGCGGTAGGACGCCTCGGATGCACACAGTTCCGCCCTTCGTGTCTCGCAATCGACCTCAACCCACCACCCCTCCAGGCGGCAACTGTGGGGGACCTAGAAGTCAAACAAGAGGGGAGTGCCTGATGACGTCACGGGTACAGATCGCGCGGGCACGCGCACGTGTTGCTCTCGCCGCCCTGACGGGTGACGACCTGCCGGACAGCGTCCGCAGCAACGCCACCATGGACTTCGCGGATGCCGACGACGCTTTGTTGGTCACCCGGGACCGCGATCTTGACCCGCCGCGGCAAGACCGCGCCTTCCCACGACTAATCGGTGTTCACGCCGGCGGTCGAGATTTCGGGCCACGCCACAACCCGCCGCGTCCTCGAACCGGCCGAGATCTCACACCTGACGAGGAAGACGCACTCATCGAGTCGGCGTTCGGTACTCGGCAGCGGTACGAAGCTGCAAAGTCCGCCGTCGCGCGCGGCGAGCTCGACGCAGCCGAACGCCGTTCTTGGCAGCGCGGAATGAGTGCCTCCCTCACCCTTGAGGAAGCGGCCGACTGGCTGGATACCGGAACGGCACGGGTCCTCACCCACCTCGTGTCCGGCAACCTGTTCGCGTTCGTGTGCGACGACGAGCTGCGCTTCCCGGCATGGCAATTCACCGACGACCCGAACCACCCGGTGCTGGATCACCTCTCGACGTTGGCCGGAGCGTTCGACAACGACATGCACCCGACGTCGATCCTCGGCTTCATGACGACACCACACCCGTACACGCGCATCCACGGTGAACCGGCGACGCCCATCGAATGGCTTACCGAGGGCCGCCGGGTGCAGCCGTTGCTGGAACTACTCGAGACCCGGCGCTTGAGATAGATCCTGCACCGAAGACCTGCTCAGCCTCACTCGCGATATACCCGACCTGATGGGGCGGCAGGAGCACCTGGCCAAGCCCCGAGACAGCACGCTGGAGGGGGAGGCCGGACCTCACGAATGTCGACGTCAGAACTGGATGTACCCGTTCCAGCCCCGCTCCGCATCTAACCCGTCCTCCCCGAAAACGTCAGGATCAACGGGGAAGTGCTCGTTCTGGAAGTGATCGAGCGACGCCCGAGCCTTGTCCCGCAGCGCAGAAACATCCTCTGCGGGGTGCATACGAGACAGCATCGCGGTCCGTCGCTCCAGGACCGCGTCCCACAGCTGGCGACGGCTCACCTCGGCCATCAGCTGCCCGGCGACCAACATCGAGTGGAACTCAAGCGATCCCGCGAACCGATCCATCAGCGTGATCAGATCCCGATCTTTGACCTCTATGAAAACCTTGGGCTGACGGTTCTGCTGCTCTGCCATCGAGCGCACCTGCGCCCGCGCGTCCTCGAACGCCTGCCGTTCTGGATCCTCTGGCATGATTTCCCCCTCCTGCCACAGCACGATGCGTGGGCCATTGGCGATGTACAACAGTAGGCAGCTTCTCTCTGAGTCGCGCTTCTGACTTCGCTCCCTATCCGGGCGGCCTGGTCACTACGGCTGCAGGAGTTCTCGTTCGATGCGTTCTGCGACGGCGTCCCGCATTGGTCGCACGTCGTCTGGTGACCAGGAGGTGGGGTCGGGGAAGGCCCACTCGAGGACCGTGCCGCGTGGTTCTGCGGGGAGCTCGAGGCCGGGCTTCATGAGCACGACGATGTCCGCCTGTTCGAGCAGGTCGGGCGTCACTTGCCGGGGCACGCGTCCGGTGATGTCGAGGCCGAGCTCGCCCACGGTCGCGGCGATCGAGGGGTTCACCTCGTCGGCAGGGCTGATGCCGGCGGAGGTGGCTGCGTACCGGTCGGCGGCTGCGATTTCGAGCAGGGCGGCGCCGAGCTGTGAGCGGCCGGCGTTGTGCTTGCAGATGAATAGGACAGTGGGCTTCGTGGTCATGGGTGCGAGTCCGGTCAGTTAGTGCAGCACGAGGTGCTGTCAGTAGACGGCGCAGGCGTAGTGCAGCAGGCAGCGTCCTCAGCGGCAGGAGTGGCGGTGGCGGTGGGGGTGGTGCAGCAGGAGCTGCCGCCGATGTCGGTGGAGCAGACGCCGGTTTCGGGGAGGACGAGTTCGACCAGGCGCGCTGCGGTGTGGTCGCCGGCGAGTTCGGCGGCGATGGAGCGGACTTGCTCGTAGCCGGTGAGGAGCAGGAACGTGGGGGCTCGGCCGTAGGACTTCATGCCGGCGATGAAGAAGTTCGGCTCCGGGTGTGCAAGCTCGGCGACGCCGTGCGGGGGCACGGAACCGCAGGAGTGCAGATTCGGGTCGATCAGTGGTGCGAGGGCTCGGGGTGCTTCGACGATGTCGTCGAGGCCGAGGCGGATCTCGCGGAGCATGTCGAGGTCGGGTCGGAACCCGGTGGCGTTCACGATGACGTCGACCGTCACCGCGAACGGCTCTCCCGCGCGCCGGCCGGTGACGGTGACCTGGTCGCCGTCGGGGCGGACGTCGTCGATCTCGTACGAGGCGATCTGCTGCACCCGACCGGATTCGACGAGACCGTGGACGGTGGAGCCGAGCTGCCCGCGGGCGGCGAGCCCGTCGGCGGCGTCGGCGCCGAGCCGGGCGGTGTCGGCGTTCCGGACAGCCCACAGCACCTCCGTACCGGGAACGTCCTTCGCCAGGGCGGCGAGCTTGATGATCGTGTTCGCGGCGGAGTGCCCGGCACCGACCACGAGGACCCGCTTCCCGGCGAACCGGGCCCGGTCGGCGCCGAGGACGTCGGGCAGGGCGTGCAAGAGGTGGTCGCCGAGATCCGCGGCCGGTGCGAGGCCAGCGGCAGTAAGGGGGTTCGGGGTCGTGTAGGTGCCGGAGGTGTCGATGACGGCGCGGGCGATCACGTCAGTGACGCCGTCGGCGGTGTGGAGGCGGAGCAGGAAGGGGGTGTCGGCTCGGCCGGTGGAGCGGGTGCGGTCCATGCCCTGCCGTGACACCGCCTCTACCCGGGTGCCGTACTGGATCACCGGTGCGAGCTGCGGGGTCGCGGCGAGGGGTGCCAGGTACGTGTCGACGAGGTCGTGGCCAGTGGGCAACGACGCCGCTCGAGGTGCTTCCCAGCCGGTGGCTTCCAGGAGCCGCTGGGCGGCAGGGTCGATGACGTACTGCCACGGGGAGAACAGCCGCGTGTGCCCCCAAGCGCGAACGCTCGTCCCCACGATCGGCCCAGCTTCGTAGACGACGACATCGAGGCCGCGCTCAAGGAGGTGCGCGGCGGCAGCGAGGCCGACGGGGCCTGCGCCGATGACGGCAACGGGAAGTCCGGTGAGGCGGTCCGCGTCAGTCCGTGGTGGGACGGTGAGGGTGAGCGTCATGATCTGCTGCTTCTTGGTCGTCACGCGGTTGCGTCGGTGGGCAGCAGCTCGTTGAGGAGCGTCTGGACGCGGTGCTTGATGTCGTCGCGGATGGGGCGGACGTCCTCGATGCCGCGGCCGGCGGGGTCGGTGAGTTCCCAGTCCTCGTAGCGCTTGCCGGGGAAGATCGGGCACGCGTCGCCGCAGCCCATGGTGATGACGGCGTCGGAGTCGCGGACGGCGTCGGTGGTGAGGATCTTCGGCTGGTTGCCGGCGATGTCGATGCCGTCTTCGGCCATCGCCTGGATCGCGATCGGGTTGATCTGGTCCTTCGGCTCGGAGCCGGCGGAGAGGACCTCGACGCGGTCGCCGCCGAGTGCCTGGGCGTAGCCGGCGGCCATCTGGGAGCGTCCGGCGTTGTGGACGCAGACGAACAGGATCGTGGTCTTGTCACTCATGGGTGTGTGTCTTTCCGGGTTCAGTGGATGAGGGTGAGCCAGCCGGCGAGGGCGGCGAGTGTGACGGCGAGGACGGGGATGGTGAGGACGATGCCGGTGCGGAAGTACTGCCCCCACCCGATGTGGATGCCCTTCTTCTCCAGCACGTGCAACCACAGCAGCGTCGCGAGGGAGCCGATGGGGGTGATCTTCGGGCCGAGGTCGGAGCCGATGACGTTGGCGTAGACCATCACCTCGTGCGTGAGCCCGGTCGCTCCGGCACCGCCGATGGCGAGAGCGGCGATGAGGACGGTGGGCATGTTGTTCATCAGGGACGCAAGGATCGCGATGGTGAACCCGACGCCGAGCGCGGTGACGAGGACCCCGTGGTCACCGAACACGTCGAACAGCGTCGCGAGGTGGTCGGTGAGGCCCTGGTTCTGCAGGCCGTAGACGACGAGGTACATGCCGATGGAGAACAGCACGATCTGCCACGGCGCCTCCCGGATCGTCCTCCACACCGGAATCACCCGCCCCGACGGCGCACCTGCTCCGCCACCGGCGGCACGGACGGTGGCGGTGCCGCCGGTGGTGACGAGGACCGGCGCAGCCTCCGCACGGGCGAAGAGGAACGCGGGCTGCCGGGCGGCAACGAGCACGATCACGACGGCACCGACGCCGGCGACGGCCGCGAGGGGGACGCCGAGTGGGTCGGCGGCGAAGTAGCCGACGAGCAGCAGCGCCAGGACGACCCAGCCGGCGCGGAACGTCGCCCGGTCCGTGACCGCGGCGGCGGGGCTGGTGAGGGCGAGGACGTCGTACCGCTTCGGGATGCTCCTACCGAAGTAGGCCAGCAGCATGCCGAGGGAGGCCAGGACGGAAACGATGCCGACGGGGATCATGACGGCGGCGTACTCGGCGAACCCGAGGTGGAAGTAGTCAGCGGAGACGATGTTGACCAGGTTCGACACCACCAGCGGCAGGCTGCCGGTGTCCGCGATGAACCCAGTGGCGAGGATGAACCCCAGCGCCGCCTTCTGCGGCATATTCAGTGCCCGGAGCATCCCGACGACGATCGGGGTGAGGATCAACGCGGCCCCGTCGTTGGCGAACACCGCCGCGATGACGGCACCAAGGCCGACGATCAGGACGAACAGCAGCCGCCCGTTACCGCGACCCCAGCGCGCGACGTGAAGCGCTGCCCACTCGAAGAACCCGGCCTCGTCGAGGATCAACGAGATCAGCACCACCGCGACGAACGTCAGCGTCGCGTTCCACACGATCCCGACGACGGTCGGGACATCTCCGAGGCCGACGACGGTGGTGGCGAGGGCGATGACGGCGCCGATGAGCGCGGTGTAGCCGATCGGGAACCCCTTGGGCTGCCAGATCACCACCACGAGCGTCGCGACGAAGATCGCCGCAGCGACCACAGCCATCACCATCAGGCGATCACCCCGGCCTGGTTCGCCGCTGCGGCGGCGCGCTCCCAGCCCTGCGCGGCGACCTGCACGGCGTCCCACGGGGACCCGAGCGGCGGCGTGTAGCTGAGGTCGAGGTCGATGACGTCGTCCACGGTGAGCTCGGTGTGGAGGGCGGTGGCGAACGTGTCGATGCGCTTGCTGATCTCCGCCGTCCGCTGCCCGACGATCTGCGCCCCGAGGAGGCGACCGGTGCTCTGGTCGCCGGTGACGCTGATCGTCAGCGGGACCGCGCCCGGGTAGTACCGCTTGTGGTCATCCGCCACCGTCACCCGCGTCAGCGCGGACACGTCCAGTGGGCCGGTCTCGTGCTGGCGGAGGCCGGTGCGGGCGGCGACGAGGTCGAACACCTTCACCACCTGCGTCCCCACCGAACCTGCGAAGACCTTGCTGCCACCGAGCATGTTCTCCCCAGCGACACGGCCCTGCTTGTGCGCCGTCGTCCCGAGCGGCAACCACGTCGTGCCGAGGAGGCGGTGGTGCGTCACGACGCAGTCACCCGCAGCCCACACATGCGGCACACCGGTCCGCATGGACGCGTCGACGCCGATCGCACCGGCCTGGCCCAGCTGCACGCCGGCAGCGACGGCAAGGCCCGTGACCGGGCGGACACCGACACAGACGACCACGAGCGCGAACGTGCCCTCCGCGTCGCCGGACGTGGAGCTGGTGGCGACGCGCCACTGCCCACCGCCTGCCAGGGTGATCCCGGTGACGGTGGAACCGGTCAGCACGGTCGCGCCGTGGCGGCGGACTTCCGCGGTGACGAGGGAACCGAGTTCCGAGTCGAGGGTGGAGAGCACTTCCGGGCCGCGCTGAATCAGCGTCGTGTCGAACCCACGGGCGACGAGGCCCTCAGTCATCTCCAGGCCGATGTAGCCGGCACCGACGACCGCGACCAGGCTCCCTGCCGGCAGTAGCTCGAGGGCAGCGACGACCTGTTCCGCATCGGTCATGGAGTGCAGTAGGTGGATGCCCGGTTCACCGAACGGGACCCCAGCCGGGCGCACCGGCTCGGCGCCGGTGCCGACCAGCAGCTCGTCGTAGGAGATCTCCTCTTCCCCGGCGGGGCCCGTGACGGTGAGGCGGCGGCGGTGGACGTCGACGGCGGAGGCCCAGGTGGAGGAGCGGACGGTCATGCCGGCGGCTTCGAGGTCCGCGCGGGTGCGGTGCGCGAGCGACGCTTCCGTGGCGACGTCGCCGGACACCCAGTACGGGATGCCACAGATGGAGAAGTTCGGGAACTCGTCCGCGAGCACCACCGTCACATCCGTCGACGGGTCGAGTTCACGGGCGCGGAGCGCTGCAGCGATGCCGGCGTCACTGCCGCCAACGGCGAGGAGGTGAGTCATCAGGCTGGTCCTTCACGGATCGAGCGGGAGCCGGAACCCGGCGAGTACATCGAAGCACGTCGATATCGATGAGCGCAAATATAGACGCGTGTCGAAGTCCGTGGGAGGATGAGCCCATGACGATCGAGCTGCTCCCCATTCAGGACGTCACCGCGTGCTGCTCACCCGTCACGACCGAGGCGATGGACCAGGCATCCGCGGAGGTGCTGGCGAAGTCACTCAAAGCGATAGCCGACCCGGCACGGCTCCGGCTCATCTCGATGGTCGCCGCGCACGACGGCGCCGAGGCATGCGTGTGTGACCTGCAGGAACCGCTCGGCCTGTCCCAGCCGACCGTCTCGCACCACCTCAAGGTCCTCGTCGACGCCGGGATCCTGCACCGCGAGAAGCGCGGCACCTGGGCGTACTTCTCCCTCGTTCCCGGCGCGCTCGACACCCTCGCCAGCCTCATCACCACGCCAGCCCGATAGTCACGATTTCCACGGGCCCCGAAA